>CATLEM010000065.1 GCA_949916155.1 uncultured Dorea sp. | reverse complement strand
CCACGCTTTATATTTCGGCGTAATGCAGATATAAGTAATAAGCCCCATAGCCACTGCACCAATAATAAATGCAGATACTATCCACACAAGCTTACTGCGGAAATAATACAGCAGTTCGACGAGATCTATCTCCATCTCTTCATCCTGCTCTCTCATTCGTATTGTTTCTGTCTGCTCCTGCATATCCTTTTATCCTTTCCCTGTTATTCCTCCGAATCGTCCAATTCGTCCTCATCTATATCTTCTTCATCCAAATCTTCTGATTCATCCTCGTCTATATCTTCTTCATCTTCCTCATCAGCGTCTTCCTGTTCCTCTGATTCCTCCAGATGGTACAACTCTTTCATAATATTCAAAACAGACGTTTCATCCGGATAAAACTCCATATGATCAATTCCGTCGTCAAGGCCCTGTCCAATCTTTGTCTCCCCTTCGAACTGAAAGATGCCTTTATTCTCTCCGCCTGCCATACTGCTTATGATGCGTGAAACATCTCTTCCTTTCGTATTCGTAACAGCTTTCTCCTCAAGCTGGCTGTATAACGAATTCAGAAACTTCGGTTCTTCTCTGAATGTCTGTTCCACTTTCTTAAAAAGCGCTTTCATATACTGATCCTGACGCTGCATACGCTGTACATTTGTTTCATCCGCCACATAATAACGGTCATGTATATAAGTAAAAGCCTGCTCGTCGCTCAGAAGAACTGTCTCCCCTTCTTTCAAAGTCGGATCAACCTTTGAAAAATCACCGAGCACTGTCACTTCCACTCCGCCCACCGCATGATTCAGTGTAGGTATCTCTTCCATACCGATACTGTAATATCCGCTTATCGGAACTCCTCCCAGGAATCTCGACACTGCATCGACGGTATTCTCACAGCTCTGCTCCGGATTGCCTCCGTACCAGTGTGCCGTACAGATCTGAAGATCCGCACTCGCCAAACCGCTGCCGTCTGTCAACATCATAGTTACATCTGTTATCGTATCCCGGTTAATCTGGATAAAACCATAGGTCCTATCCGTCTTATCTATCACAGCCAAAAGAAGAAAATCAGCCATACTACCGCGATAATCCTCTCCTTCCGCTTCCTCGTCACCGCTGAAATCAGTTCCGATAAACAGCCATGTCTCTATCCTGTGATCATATGTATAAGTTGTGCCGTTAAGCTTAATCTTTTTTTTAGCACCGGCCGTTACTTTTCTATCTTCAGCTTTCACTTCATCCTTCAAATGATTCTGTCTTACAACCCGGTGTTCAACCCCCCGCAAAACCAGCCAGAAAACCGCCAGCGCAGCAATAACTGCAGCTATGATCAAAACAATTTTTATCTGTTTTCCATTTCTGCTCCACAAGCTATTTAGCATCTTCCCACAACAACCTTCCTCGCGTATCAATCTCTTCGAGCACATTGTCTCCAAGCTTTTTACTGATCACATCCCGGCCCGCTTTAAGATTAGACGGCCTTACCTCAGGATTATGACAGTCGCTCCCAAGCAATACCTGATGACCTGCCTTTATGAACTTCAGCGCAAAAGAGCGCTTGCTGTGCCTGAGGAAACTCCCCGCATTAATCTGCGCGTATAACGGAAGCTCGAACATATCTCTCCAGACTCTCTTATCTTTCTGAAATTCGTAATACCGCTCCACATGTGCCAGCATCACCGTCAGTTTCTGCCTGTCTATAATATGCTCAACATCCCGGTACATGCCGCTGGTCCACTGCGCAAAAGGAAGTTCCAGCAGGATAAGCCGGCTGCCTTCCATACAAAGCTTCGGCAGTACGTCCGCTTTCCCGATCCCCGGGAAATAGTACACTTCCGCTGCCGTCCTGATTTCCGGTATCCAGTCTTCCTTTTTCTGAAGCCCTTTCACTTCATTGAAGCTTTCTTCCCGTTTTTTCAGAAAATGCCCCGCAGAATCCCGGTCCGCATAAAAATGGGGAGTAGCCAATATATGACGAACTCCCTGTTCGTACGCCTGATGCAGTAATTCTTTTGTCTGTTCCAAATTCCGGCTCCCATCATCAACTGCCGGCAAAATATGAGTATGAAAGTCAATCATAATTCTCTCCTGTACTTTTCCTATACATTATGCGGCACTTCTATCATCTGCCGCTTATCTTCTGTTCCTTTTTGTTTTTCATAAGAACAGACCAGAACACAATGACCAAAACCCCTGTACATACTCCAAAAGTATCCAGTACCACATCCGCAAGCTGCGAATTTCTTCCTGATACAAAAAACTGATGATACTCATCCAGCAATGCCTGCAACACACCTATTGAAATAACAACTGCCACTCTGACGCTTCTCTGTTCGAAAATAAACTCTGATGTAAGATATAAAAGTAAACCCAAAACCATATATTCAATATAGTGAGCTGTCTTTCGGACCCGAAAATCCAAAGTGCTTAATATCCTCTGCTGTTCCTCAACCGGAAACTCCTGATAATCTTCAATAAAAACATCGCATATCCAATAATCAATTCGTCCGCTTAAGGCTTCCGATTCATCTGCCGGCTTGGCAGACATCTCGAATATCCATATAAGGACTGCAGCCAATGCAAATACGGTAATCCACATCTTAATCTTTGCAATATCTCTCATACGCGTTTCATTGTAACTCTTTCCCTTATAAATTGCAACCCGTTTTTTCTTTTTTCCATATTTTCCATAATTTCTACATTTTTTATATAGATTTTTTCGATATTTCTATCTAAAATCACTTTTAAGTCTATCATTTAGACATGTTTCAATCGTACACCTATCAAAAAGATCTGAATAAACTAATATATATTCACAAGGAATGTATCCCATTCCTGTATATTGGAGGTATCTATGGATCAAGTACTGGAACTAAGACATATCCGCTATACTTATCACACGCTCGACGGGGAGACCCCCGCCCTTACAGACATCTCTTTTTCCCTGAACAAAGGGGAATTCGTGGCAATCGTCGGGCCGTCAGGGTGCGGCAAATCAACACTCCTGTCACTTATCGCCGGACTGATCCCGCCGGAAAAGGGTCTGATAAAGATCAACGGAAGAAACTTAAAAGAAAGTACGACTAATATCGGCTATATGCTGCAGCATGATGAACTGTTCGAGTGGAGAACCATCTATCACAATGTTCTTCTCGGACTCGAAGTACAGCATATGCTCTCTGCCAAGACAAGAGCCAGGGCGCATGAACTGTTAGACATCTACGGTCTGAAAAATTTTGAAAAATCCTATCCTTCTGAGCTGTCCGGCGGGATGAGGCAGCGTGCGGCGCTGATCCGTACATTGGTTCTGGAACCGGATATCCTGCTGCTCGACGAGCCTTTCTCTGCCCTGGATTACCAGACGCGGCTGACTGTCGGAGATGATATCGGGCAGATCATCCGAAAGGAGGAAAAATCAGCGCTTCTTGTCACCCATGATCTGTCAGAAGCAGTCTCCTTGGCCGACCGGGTCATCGTCCTCTCAGGCAGGCCTGCCTGCATACGCCAGACTATCCCCCTGATCTTTGATCTGGAGCAGGATACACCTTTGAACAGGCGTAATTCTCCTGAATTTAAGAATTATTTCAACCTCATATGGAAGGAGTTGAACTGCCATGAGTGAACTTTCAAAAGAACAGCTTGACTTTCTTACGAGTCAGAAAAAGCACCGGCGGATCGTCAATATCTCGCGGGTGCTGATCCTGTTCAGTTTTCTGTTTTTGTGGGAATTTTCCGCCGATGCGGGCTGGATCGATTCATTTATTTTCAGCAGCCCCTCAAAGATTGCCCTCTGTTTCCGGGAGATGGTAGCCGACAGAAGTATATTTCTCCACATAGGTGTCACTCTCTATGAGACGATCCTAAGCTTTATCCTGGTGATTCTGATCAGCATCCTCGCCGCCGTCTGCCTGTGGTTCAGCAGGAAGCTCTCAGAGATCCTTGATCCTTACCTCGTCGTCTTAAACAGCCTTCCGAAATCCGCGCTGGCCCCTCTCCTCATCGTATGGCTCGGGGCTAATCAGACGACTATCATCGTGTCCGGGATATCTGTCGCAATATTCGGCAGCATATTAAGTCTCTATACCAGCTTCATGACCGTAGATCCCGGAAAAGTCAAACTGATCTACACCCTGCGGGGGACTAAGCTGCAGGCGCTGATCAAGGTAGTCCTGCCCCATTCCCTGCCCGCCGTCATCAGCAATATGAAGGTGAATATCGGACTGTGTCTTGTGGGCGTTATCATCGGAGAATTTCTGGCAGCGAGAAACGGACTTGGATATCTGATCATCTACTCCAGCCAGGTATTTAGCTGGGTATACATTCTGATACTCTGGCTATCGCCCCTGATAATTCTTTACTCCACAAGTTTCCTCTTGTCTCTAAGCGCAAAATTCGCTCTTTCCCGAAATGCCTCTGCTTTTACCATTCAGTCAGCTCAATATTTCCCATTCTCCCCTCCCGCCGCTGCCGTTAAACCGTATCCTTCCCTCTCTTTTCAGTGCCCTTATCTTATAATTAGCCCCCGACAGGCTGATCCCGAGTTCTTTTGCGATCAATCTGGCTGTGATCCGCGGGTCTTTCCTCATCATGTCCACGATACCCTCCCGCTCTTCCCTCTTTTTCTCTCTAATGCTGAACAGATTGCCGTATTCTATTTTTATACTGCTCTCACAATCCATGGGCGGGATATCCACGCTCTTTATTCCTGTCACCTTAGACAGGCTGAACACTATCTCCATAAATTCCGGAAATATAAGAATCTTATCCGCCTCTTCAAGCATCTGCGTAACGGCAGCCCTCTCCAGAGCTTTTCCTGTCTTAAGCTCCTTTTCAATACGCGAAAGCCTTTCTCTCAGCACACTCCCTTTTGCTTTCCGGCATATAAGCTCCTTGATCCGGTCCTCCGCACAGGAAAGCTGCTCTTCCAGTTTTTTTTGTTTTCTCTGGTAAACCTCATTGGAAATAATCTCATCCAGGAGCTTTTCCACCAGCATATCCATCTGCTTTATTATTCTCTCCTTTTTCTGCGTCTCCCTGTCAAGCTCCGGCTGATCATCCGTTTCTTTTAACACAGCTTTCAGCAAATGTGCCATACGATCGGTAATCTTTGCCTTATCCGGCGTGTACCTTTGACCGCATGTCTGTTCCAGCAGCTCATACAGTTTCGTCTCTTCGAGATGGACATTGTCACATCCGCTCACACCAAGAGACTTAACCCTCCTTAACTGCGGTCTGTCCCCTCTCCCCTCATTTCTTCCCGCCTCCAGATACCTCTTACACTTCCATTCGCAGATGATGCCGCCGTCTTTACCGCGTCTTCTGGTTCTCCTGTAATAAGGACTGCCGCACAATCCGCAGACCAGTTTCCCGCTCAACTGTGATTTCCCGGTATTCTTGCCTCTTTTCCTCTCTCCTGCCATCTCTTTTGCTTCCTCTTTGACTCTGATTGTCTCTGCGCGCTTTGCGATTTCCTCATTCGCCGCCTCCCATAACTCTTCTGACACGATCGGCGGCACTTTGTTTTCGTACACATACTGCTCCTCTTCTGGTACTTTCACCGTCCTTTTTGACTCAAAGTCATAATGCAGCCTGTTCATCACTGCCGTACCTTTATTGAGGGGGTTGTGGATCATCCGGAGGATTGCGGAGTCAGTAAAAGGCTTTCCGTTCCTGCCGACGATTCCCTCGTTCTTTAAGATTGCTGATATACTCCTGCTCCCGAATCCCGCAGCGCACAGCTCGTACATCCGGCGCTTGATCTTCGCCTCACCCTCTACGATCTCCACACTTTTATCAGGAAGCTTACGGTATCCGTATGTATTCGATGTCAGAATTACCGGACCTCCCCGCTTTTGGCGGTTTTTATGAGCGTTATTGATCTTTTTGCTTAACTCCCTGCTATATTCCTCCGCCAGTATCGCCTTGATCCCGGTAATCAGCGCATCGTCTGCCGTATAAAATTTTCTTTCTATATATATGTAGAGTTTTTTCTGCTCAGTTAACAGGCGGTCAACAAAAAGATACCAGTCCTTTGTATTCCGCATCAATCTGTCCTGGGATTTGATCACGATGATGTCAAATCTATCGCTTGCCAGGTCATGGTAAAGACGGTTGTACTCGCTTCTTCCCTTCGTCGTTGTCCCTGAACGGCTCTCCACATAGGCATCCTCAAGCACCCAGCCGTTTTCAAAGACACACTGTTTTCCCTCCTGCACCTGTTTTTTCAAGGCGTCCTTCTGGCTTTCCTCTTCCGTGCTGCAGCGGGCGTAGATTACGGCGCGGGGGATCATACTGTATCATCCTTTCGGATCAGATCAGTCAGCCGAAGCTTTTCTTCGGGACTGATTAGATTATCCTGCATGAATATTTCCGCCAATTTAACCATGATCTTTATGTCTTCATGTATGTTTCCGCCCTCTTCTTTTGTTATTGTTTGTTTAAAATAACCAGGCATATACTGTTCTTTTCCGTTTTTTAACAGTATATGCCTGGTTCTGTGCATTTATTTTTCTTCTGTCCAGTAATGCCGTTCTATCATCTCGCAGAGTGCATGATATACCGGCAGATGATATTCCTGCACCCGGTAGGTTTCTTCGGCGGGTACCTTTATCGTGACGTCACTGACCACATCCAGCTTCCCGCCGTTTTTCCCCGTCAGCGCGATCACCTTCATCTTCTTCTGTCTTGCCACGATTGCCGCATTGATCACATTCCGGGAATTTCCCGATGTGCTGATCCCCAGCAGGATGTCTTCTTGTTTTCCCAGCCCGTATACCTGCTGCGCAAAGACAAACCATGGATTTACATCATTTAAGAATGCTGTTGAGAACGCTGTCTGATTTACCAAAGAGACCGCCGCTAGAGAGCCCTGCAGATTATCGGCAAACGTCTCGTCCGCCCCATACCTTGCAAACTCATCTCTCACCGCCCCGGGCAGCCTCCTTTTCAGGGTAAACCCTTTTAACAATTCCCCTGCGATATGTTCACAGTCCGAGGCGCTCCCTCCGTTTCCGCAAAGCAGAAGCTTTCCTCCCCTGTCATAACAGTCAAGGATATTGTCATATGCTTTTATCATATCCGGAATACTGTCTCCCAGCTCCGGGTAACTTTCTATCAGTCTTTCCAGTACTCTGTCCATATCATCTTACCCCTTTACCGCCCCGTCTGTCAGCCCGGCGACCAATTGTTTCTGCACGGCGGCGAAGATCACGAACACCGGCAGCGCCAGCAATATAGAACTCGCCATCATACTTCCCCAGCTCGTCTCATATTGCCCCACATAGTCCATGATCCCTGTGGGAAGCGTCCGTTTGCTCTTATCTGTCATTATGATCAGTGAGAAGAGAAATTCCTGCCATGACAGGAAGAAGACATACGCGCCTGTGGCCCCTATCCCCGGTCTCAATAACGGCAGCACTACCCTGTGAAACGCCTGGAACTTCGATGCCCCGTCTACCCTTGCCGACTCCTCCAGCTCGACGGGTATCCCCTGTATAAATCCTTTTAAAAGCCATATCCCCACAGGAACAGTATAGGCAAGATAGCTGATGATAAGCCCCGTGTAGGTATCTGTCAGATTAAGTTCTGAGATGATCCGGTACACCGGAACCGATATCGCCGCAAGACAGATCATCTGACTGAATAAGACCATCATCAGAAACACCTTTCTGCCCGGAAAGTGTGTCCTTGTAAACCCATACGCCCCCAAAAGAGAGATCACGATCGTCAGTGCTGTCGTGATCACGGCGACGACCAGACTGTTTTTAAAATATGTACGAAATGCCTCATAGGCAACTGCCTGCCTGAAATTCTCCAGAGTCCAGTGCTTCGGCAAGAATGTCACCGGCAGGGCAAACTGCTCTGTCGTATCCTTAAATGCCACCGAAAACATCTGGACCAGCGGAAAACATACAAAAAACAGCAGAATAAAAAGTGACAGCAGCCAACATACTTTCCCGATTCTTTTTTTACTCATCTTTCCGCCCCTATTCTTCCTTGTTTGTCAGTTTCAGATATATGACTGCCACTATGCCGACCAGTACCATACTGATGACGGCAAGCCTTGAGGATGCTCCCATATTTGCATTTTTAAATGCCATCTCGTAGATGTAGGTAACCGGGATATGCGTTTTATTAAGAGGCCCCCCTCCGGTGAGTACATAGATGATCTCAAAGTAATTAAATGTCCATATCCCGGTAAGGAGCAGTGTCGTCTTTATGATGTTCGCCATCCCCGGCAGCGTAATATAAAAAAATTTTTGGAATACATTTACCCCGTCTACATCCCCTGCTTCGTACAGCTCCTGGGGGATGCTCTGCAATCCCGCCATATACATCAGCGCCGAAAACCCGAAGCCTTTCCATACGGCGACCAGTATCGCCGAGCCCATCGCCAGCTGCGGTTCTCCCAGCCAATCGACATATCTCTCTAATATCCCGATCCTCTGCAGCGCCGTATTTAAGAAGCCAAGCTGGGCATTATAGAAAAGCCGCCATATCATCGCCGCCACCGTCCCGGGAATGATCCACGGCACAATGATCAGTGCCTTAAAAAAAGAATGTGCGAAAAATTTCCGGTTTACCGTCAGCGCAGCCCAAAGCCCTACCAAAAACTGCAGGCACGTCACGAAGATTGTCCAGACCAACGCGTTTTTAAATATCTGTACGGTCCCAGGAGCTCTGAATAAGTCCAAGTACCCGCCCGCCCCCGTAAACACGTGCCCCGAGCCTGCCAGATTATAATCATACAGTGACATGATCCCCTGATAGACCATCGGGCCGAACAGCAGGACGATCATCAGGATGACCGTCGGGGCCGTAAAAGCAATGCCAAGAAGAGGCGAATCGTATCCTTTTTTCTTTCTACCCATATTTTCTCCTTTTTGAAAGAAAATGCTGCAGCATTTGTGTACTGCAGCATTTGAAAATTATTTCTTCAGCAATCCTTCTACTTCCTTCGCCGCCTGATCAAGGGCTGTCTTGCTGTCAGCTTCTCCTAAGATAACACTCTGTGTTGCTGTTCTCTGAATCTCCGCCATCTCCGGATAATTCGGCAGCGTAGGCCTGAATAAAGCTTTTTCAAGCTGCTCCATGATCTCTTCCGGATATTTTCGGTTTTCATTCAGAAACTTCGTCGCAGCATTTTTATTTGCCGGTGTCAGATCTACGATCTTTTCATTGACATCTTCGCGTGTCGTGTATTTGATGAAATCCCATGCCAGTTCTTTATTTTCCGAATTGGCATTGATTCCCAGATTGAAACCGCCAAGCGTCCCTATGGATGTTCCTCCCTCCGGCACCGGGAGCAGCGCAACACCGTAATCCATATCCGGCGCCATGCTTGCCAGCGTATCCTGTCCCCACTCTCCGTAATATGCCATCGCACACTGTCCAGACGCAAAGAGTTTAAATGAATCGTCCTCTCCCCTTCCGGCTACTCCCGGAGGGCTGATCTTTGAACACTCGTTCCAGAAATCCAGAGCTTCGATTCCTTCCTTGCTGTTTAACAGTACCTGCGTATGATCGTCGCTGATAAGTGCGCCGCCTCCGGAAAAGGTAAATGCGTCAACCATACACTGCACCGCGTCACCCGTTCCGATCCATGTGGCGATTCCGTACTGGGTATCTGTCGTCATTTTCTTTCCGTAAGCTAACAGTTCATCCCATGTCCCGGGTGCTTTTTCCGGATCAAGCCCGGCTTTTTTAAACATTTCTTTATTGTAATACAGCATACCCCATACACCCACGTCAAAGGGCAGTCCGTATGTCTTGCCAAGGTAGCTGCAGGAATCCCATGCTCCCGGGAAATAATCTTCCTCGAGAATACCGTCCTCCTTCTCGATGAACTCCCCAAGATCATGTACAAATCCGGAAGATGCGTACTGTCCGGTCCAGATCTGGTCCATCATCACGATATCCGGTCCCTTTCCCCCGGACAGGGCCGTGATCAGCTTGTCCCTCAGCTCCGTATAGGGAAATGCAGTAATCTCCACTTCACAGTTATACTCCTTTTCAAATTCTTCTACCGCTTCATTCTGGGCTGTCTCGATATCTTTGCTGGACTGCTGTAAGGTCCAGAACACTAATTTTTTCCCAGCCTCGTCTCCGCCGCCGGTCTCCTCACTGCTCTTTTCTTTGCTTCCCCCGCATCCGCTTAACATTCCGGCAAATAAAACCACACACATTAACGCAGCAAATAATCTTTTTTTCATACCATTTCTCCTTCTTTTATTCTGTTTTCCAAGGGGTTACTGTTAGAAATGCACTTCTATTACTTTAAATCAATTATAAAATATCGGACACTTTTTCCGCAACGGATCATTTCTGACATATCGTCTACTATTTTGACTTCATTCTTCTCTATGCATGATTACCTTTTTCGCGGTATTCTTTCGGAGTAATCCCTACCATCTCTTTAAAGATCTTATTAAAATATTTCGTGTTTTCATAGCCTACAAATTCCCCGATCTCATATATCTTATAATTTTCCTCCCGCAAAAGCTCCTTTGCCTTTTCAATCCGTTTTTCCATGACATATTTTGTGTAGGATTTTCCGACATTTTCTTTAAATAGCCTGCTAAGGTACGAGGGATTCAGGTATAGCTGCAGTGCGATCTTTTCCAAAGAGATCTCTTTATCCAGATTCTTTACGATGATATCTTCAATCTCCCGGATGATCTTTCTTTTAGAACTTCCGCCCTCATCTCTCAGACTGTCCGTACAGTGCCAAAGGCATGCGAACGTCCAGCTGCGCATCTTGTCTATATCGCCGAATTCCAGGCGTTCATAGTGCGGTTTCAGGGCAAACTCTCCGCAAAATACCCGTTCCGGGTTCTGGTTGGAACTGTCGATCAGCTGATAAAAGGTATCCATCAGACGGATCTGGACCGTATGCACTGCCGCAAGAGAAACCTTGGCCTTTTCAAGCCCATCAAATATCTGTCCTAATACTCCTTCCGCCTCTTTGTATTTTCCGGCTTTCAGGATATTGGAAAAAAGATTGACGTCCTGAAGCAGTAAGAACACTTTGTCATTCTGGCTTTTCTGGACATGGAAGATCTTTTTCTCCTTGTCATAAAACCGGTAATCAAGCGCTCTGGCCGCCTCTTCATAGGCAGTTTTCACATCCCGGATATCGGTAAATGTGTTGCTGATCCCCATATAGATATCCTCCCCGGGCACCTTCTCTTCAGCATTGCCAGAATCTCTTTTATGATCTTCATGTATGACCACTAACTCATCCTCCAGCACCCCCAAAGCCATGCGGCCTCTGAGCCCGGTCTCCTTTTTAAGCTTTTCTTTGATCTTCTTAATCTTTCCTTTGATAATGTATACTTTTTTCGGCGTTTCTTCTTTCATCCATTGGGGAAGCAGCGTGATATCGCCGGCCCCATCTTTGACCAGCCCTTCCACCGCATGCGCTCCTCTCTCCTTTTCTATGTTTTCTGCCGTAACCTTCATCAGCTTCCGAAGCGCGTCCGTATCTACCGGTTTAAAGAGGAAATCAACGGCCCCTGTCCGAAATGCCTCCCTGACATTTTTTGCCGAATCAATCCCGCTGAGCAGTATCACCTTTATCATCGGATCCATCGCCCGGATCTCCTTCAACAGCCAAAGGCCGTCTTTTTCTCCCATCTTTACATCGGAGATCACAATATTTACCGTATTTTCCGATAATATCTCCGCCGCAGCCTCTCCGCTTTCCGCCTCGAAGACTTTTGTGATACCCATCTCCTCCCACGGGATGCATTTCGAAAGATATTCTACCATCCACGGGTCGTCATCCACGATCAGTATACTGTACATTCCTGTTCCCCTCCCTCCTGCATCGGAATCGTGATTTTTACCGCAGTACCGCTCCCTGGCTCACTCGAGATATCCAGGCTGCTGTTTTTCCCGTAATATAATTTCAATCTGTCATGAATATTTTTTAATGCAAATGCATCCGGGAAATCCTGCGCGCCGTACTCCAGTATTTTCTGTATCTCATCTTGTTTCTGCCTGCTGATCCCGCATCCGGCATCTGACACGGAGATCTTCAGCTGGCCGCTGCCGTCCTGGATATCGATCATAATCACCGGAGAATACTTCACATCCTTAAGACCGTGCTCAATACAGTTCTCCACCAGCGGCTGCACGATCAGTTCAGGTATCAGCACATCCATCAGTTCTTCCTCTACTTTTATGTCAAGCTGGTAACGGCCGCGGTAACGGACATTCTGAATCTTCAAGTAATACCGGATATGCTGAAGCGTATCGCGGACCGTGATCATCTCTTTTCCCTTGTTCAGGCTCAGCCTATAAAAATGTGTCAGTGCTTCGGACAAGTCGGCGATCTCCTTCACATGATAAAGATTGGACAGGCAATAGATGGAATTTAATGTATTGTATAAGAAATGCGGGTTGATCTGCTCCTGGAACAGCCTTAACTGGATCAGCTTCTGCTTTTCCTGTTCATCCGCCAGCTCCTTCATCAGACTGCCGTTTTCTCTCACCATCTGGTTAAAGCTTTCATATAACACCCCAAATTCATCTTCCCTCCGTTCGCCGATCAGTGTCTTTTCACCGTCAACGATCACTACCTTTTTCATATGCTCCATCAGCGTAAAGATCGGGCGGTACATTTTTTTGCTGAAGATATAGGAGAGGAAAAATGCCATGGCGATAACCGGGATCATAAAAATAAGCGCCAGCTTCCATATCCGCCAGATGGATGAATAGATATTCTGATACGGTATCAGCATGCCGTATTTCAGGCCGGTGCTGGGAGATTCCTCCATATACAGATAGTTGGACCGCTCATCCACATACATCTCCGCCTCCGGCGATCCCGGTTC
>CATLEM010000064.1 GCA_949916155.1 uncultured Dorea sp. | reverse complement strand
CCCCCCCCCCCCCCCCCCCCCCCCCCCCCCCCCCCCCCCCCCCCCCCCCCCCCCCCCCCCCCCCCCCCCCCCCCCCCCCCCCCCGAAAATGATATTTAAAAGAAAAATATATGAAAAGATGGAGGAATGGAAAGCGTTATCGCAAGGGACAACGGCACTTATGGTTGAAGGTGCAAGACGTATTGGAAAGAGTACGATCGTAACGGAATTTGCCAAAAGAGAATATGAGGATTATCTGATTTTAGACTTTGCAAAAGAAGGAAAAGACCTGAAAAGAAATTTTGAGGAAAATATAGGGGACATGGACACTTTTTTCCGAAATTTGTTTTTGCTTAAGAGGAAGACACTGCCGGAAAAAAAGTCAGTGATCATAATGGACGAAGTGCAGTTATTTCCGATAGCAAGACAGGCAGTTAAATATTTGGTGGCTGATGGGCGGTTTGATTATATTGAGACAGGATCGCTGATATCTATTCGTAAGAATGTACAAGATATACTGATTCCTTCTGAAGAGTATAAGCTTAAGATGTTCTCTATGGATTTTGAGGAATTTATGTGGGCAAGGGGGGATTTGGCAACGATACCTGTGATCAGAGATGCGTTTGACAGGAAAAAAGCGTTGGGAGAAGGGGTTCATCGGAAGATAATGCAGGATTTTCGGGTCTATATGGCAGTGGGAGGGATGCCCCAGGCAGTGGCAGCCTTCGTTGAAGGGAAGAGTTATGCCCAGATTGATTTTGTGAAACGCAATATCCTGTCTTTATATGAGGAAGATTTAAAGAAATATGACATGGAAAACAGAGAAAAGGCATCTGTCATTTATAAAACAATTCCAGAACAGCTTGAGAATCATAATTCCCATTTTAAATTTTCGTTAGTAGATAAAAATGCGAGATATAAATATTATATGGATGCTGTTGATTTTATTGCGGAATCTATGATTGGAAACGAGTGTATCGGCGTAACTGCCCCGGAGGTGACATTGGAATTGTATACGGACAGGAGCAATTTTAAGTTGTATATGGGCGATACAGGCCTTCTTGTCACACAGATGATGAAAAGCAGCGAGGAGACGGGAGAGGATCTTTACAAGGCTTTGATTTTTGACCGGCTTGGGGTGAACCAGGGGATGATATTGGAGAATATGGCCGCTCAGATGCTCCGGATGAATGGTCATGCGTTATATTTTCACGAATTCTCAGAAAAGAAAAGCGGCAAAAAGCAGGAAACAAAATATGAGATTGATTTTATCATCGTAAGGAAACGAAAGGTATGCCCGATAGAAGTAAAGTCATCAGGCTATAAGACGCACAGATCTTTTGACCGTTTTACAGAGAAATATCCGATTAAATTAGAAGATCGATTTATCTTGTATTCAAAAGATCTTAAATTTGAGGATGGAATAACGTATATGCCCTTTTATATGGCATGCTGCCTGTAGAACAGACATATAGAAAATATCAATATATAAGTCCATATATAAAAATTCTCTATTTGAATGAAGTCTCCGCTGATTATATAATAATAGTGTAGTTACCGTGAGCAGTAAAACTTCTGTGTCAAAGAGAGGATTTATTGATGTTTATTGACGTTCACATGCATGAGATGACGTATTCGAAGGACAGCTTTTTAAAAGTGGATGAGATAGTGAGGATCGCTAAGGAAAAAGGCCGTGGCGCAGTCTGTATCACAGATCATGACAGCATGGGTTTTAAGGAACTCGCCCGGAAATATACGGAGAAAACGGGATTCCCTGTATTTGTGGGGATTGAATTTTATTCTCTGCAGGGAGATATCGTTGCTTTCGGGATCGAAGAATATCCGAAGGAACGGATTCCGGCACAGGATTTTATTGATATGGTGAAAGCACAGGGAGGCGTATGCTTTGCCGCCCACCCGTTCAGAAACAACCGCCGGGGGCTTGAAGAACACCTTTTGGAAGTGCATGGGCTTGACGGGCTGGAGGTGCTTAACGGCAGCACTTCGCAGGAGGCGTGCCGGAAGGCGGCGGAATATGCAGGAAACCTTGGTCTTTTCACGCTGGGGGCGAGTGACTGCCATGTTCCGGAAAAGGTCGGCGTATGCGCCACATATTTTCCGGAAGAGATACGGACGTTTGAAGAGTTTCTTGACGCATTCCGCAAAGGAAACATGAAACCGGCATATTTTGAAGACGGGACATACCGGATTCTGGATGCTGTTCCAGTAACTATTTAATTTTTAAATATCCATTTACCTTTTGTACATTCGGTGATAAAATATCTTTGGGTGCCGGGTGAGCCGGGGAATGGGTGGAAAGGTGGTAACATTATGATTACAGTCAACGCAATGGGAGACAATTGCCCGATCCCGGTTATCAAGACCAAAAAGGCAATGCAGGCACTGACCGGTCCGGAGACTATAGAGGTGCTGGTGGACAATGAGATCGCTGTCCAGAATGTGACAAAGATGGCGTCAGCTTCCGGCGGAGAGGTATCCTCCGAGAAGATCTCAGACGGGGAATTTAAGATTACTGTACAGATGAAAGGCGCGCCGTCCGCGGGAGAGGAAGAAGAGGTGAGCTGTATGCCGGACGCAAGAGATAATACTGTAGTAGTTGTATCGTCAGACCGTATGGGCGAGGGTAATGACGAACTGGGGAAGGTGCTGATCAAAGGATTTATCTTTGCGGTGACACAGCTTGATACATTGCCGAAGACCATGCTTTTCTACAACGGAGGGGCGACACTGACTGCGGAAGGTTCGGATTCTTTAGATGATCTTAAGTCTCTTGAGGCGCAGGGCGTAGAGATCATGACATGCGGGACATGCCTTGACTATTACGGGCTTAAAGAGAAGCTTCAGGTAGGTACGGTGACGAATATGTACAGTATCGTGGAGACGATGGCAAAGGCCGGCAGGATCATCAAGCCGTAATACAGCCTTGACTGCAGGAGCCGGATATAATAGATTAAAGTATCATGGATTCAAGGGTATCTGAGTCAGATATCGCAGATTGACGAGAGGGCCATACCTCATTAAAAGAGGGATGGCCCTTATTGCAGATTGGTGAAAATGTGCAGTATGCATTTTCATGATAAAACCATATTACAGATAAAACAGGAGGAACATTGACGTATGAAATCAGATGTCAGATTAACAAGTTTAAGCAAGACCGCAGGATGAGCGGCTAAGATTGGTCCGGAGACCCTTGCCCAGGTTCTGAGCAAGCTGCCGAAATTCCAGGATGATAACCTGCTCGTCGGTATTGAGACATCCGATGACGCAGCCATATATAAAGTGACGGATGACATTGCGATGATACAGACCGTAGACTTTTTTACGCCGATCGTCGATGATCCTTATATGTTCGGGCAGATAGCGGCTGCCAACTCCTTAAGCGATGTGTGGGCCATGGGAGGCGAGCCGGCAGTTGCACTTAACATAGTCGGATTTCCTAATTGTCTGGATCCGGCGATTTTGGGCGACATCCTTGCGGGTGGCGCGGCGAAGGTGAAAGAAGCAGGAGCGGCGCTGGTGGGCGGACATTCCGTGCAGGACGATGAGCCGAAGTACGGACTGTGTGTGTCAGGCTTCGTACATCCTGATAAGATATTTAAAAATTATGGCTGCAGACCGGGAGATATTCTCGTTCTGACAAAGCAGATCGGCAGCGGTATTGTCAATACTGCGATAAAGGCAGAGATGGCATCCCCGTCCGCTGTCAGGGAGGCGCAGACAGTTATGGCGTCTCTCAACAAGCCGGGAAAACAGGTAGTAGAAAAGTATGACGTATCCGCATGTACGGATATTACCGGATTCGGCCTTTTGGGCCATTGCGTGGAGATGGCGTCAGCAAGCGGGGTTACGTTTGAATTGAAAGTAAAGGATATTGCCTATCTTGAGGATGCCATAGACTATGCGAAGATGGGGCTGGTTCCGGCGGGCGCTTACAAAAACCGGGGATATTCCATGAAGCATGTGGAGACCGGCGGAGTTGAGGAGCATTATCTTGATCTGCTCTACGATCCGCAGACTTCCGGAGGACTTTTGATCAGTGTGGCGCCGGAGCATTTAGAGGATATGATGGCGGACTTTGCGGCCGCGCGTATGGATACGTCGGTTTCAATCATCGGCAGAGTGGCCGGGAAGAGTGATAAGCTGATCCGGCTGTCCTAGAAAGGGGAATGATATGAATAAGAATCTTTTATACAGGAGCATCCCGAAAGTAGATGTTCTCCTTGAAAATGACACGGTGACGGAGCTCATCGGCCGTTACAGCAGGGACACTGTCATGGAGGCGATCCATACGGAGACGGACAGGCTTCGGAAGTTTATCGCGGAAGCATCCAATGAGGAAGAGGCAAAGAGGCAGATCGCTCTTTTAGTTCCTCATATCGAACAGACCGTTACGGCTATGCATACGCCGAATATGCGTATGGCAGTAAATGGCACGGGAACAATCCTTCATACGAATCTCGGTCGTGCCCCGATCAGTGAAGAGCATATGAGACAGGTGATGGCGCTCGTATCCGGTTACTCTAATCTGGAGTATAATCTTGAGGCCGGCAGGCGCGGAGAGCGTTATTCGCATTTTGAAAAGCTGCTCTGTAAGCTTACCGGAGCAGAGGCTGCCATGGCAGTGAATAATAATGCGTCTTCCGTCCTGCTGATCTTAAGTTCTCTGGCGAAAGGCGGAGAGGTGGTTGTATCCCGGGGGGAACTTATTGAGATCGGCGGAAAGTTCAGGATTCCTGATGTAATGGAACAGAGCGGAGCAAAGCTGGTAGAAGTAGGGACTACCAATAAGACCCATTATGATGATTATGAGAATGCTGTGACAGAAGATACCAAAGCGCTCTTAAAAGTTCATACAAGTAATTATCGTATAGTAGGTTTTACGGATTCGGTGACAATCGGCGAGCTGATCCCGCTTGCAAAAGAGCGGGATATCCCGGTTGTGGAGGATCTTGGGAGCGGTGTGCTCATAGATCTTGCAAAGTACGGGCTTACCCATGAGCCGACCGTACAGGAATCCATAGCAAAAGGAGCGGATGTGGTGTGTTTCAGCGGCGATAAGCTTCTCGGCGGACCCCAGGCCGGAATTATCATCGGCCGGAAGAAATATATCGATATGATGAAGAAAAATCAGCTCACCCGTGCACTCAGGATTGATAAATTCACGGCAGCGACGCTTGAGCTGGTCCTGCAGGAATATCTTTCTGAAGAGAAGGCGGTGAAGAATATCCCGGTGCTTAAGATGATCACGGAACCGCTGGAGGATGTGGAGAAGCGTGCCAAAGCGCTTGCCCGTATGCTGAAATCCGGGAAGCTTCCGGCGAAGATAGAAGTAAAGCCGTGCGAATCACAGATCGGAGGCGGATCACTTCCACTTGAGCGGATCAGGAGTATGGCGGTAACGATACGTCCGGAGAAGATCAGCGTGGCAGAGCTTGAGGAGCGCATGCGCCGCCTGCCGGTGCCGGTTATCCCGAGGACGGCGAATGATACGGTTATTCTGGATGCAAGGACGATGAAAAAAAGTGATATAAAATTAGTGGCTGACCAGTTAAAAGAATCAGAGGTGCTGGAAAAAAGATGAAAAATGTAATTATAGGGACGGCGGGGCATATCGATCATGGGAAGACGACGCTGATCAAAGCCCTGACCGGAAGAAATACAGACCGCTGGGAGGAGGAGCAGAGAAGGGGGATCACCATAGATCTGGGATTTACTTATTTTGACCTGCCGGGTGGAGACAGAGCCGGGATCATTGATGTGCCGGGACATGAAAAATTTATAAATAATATGGTTGCCGGTGTTGTAGGTATGGATCTTGTGCTGCTTGTTGTCGCGGCGGATGAAGGGATCATGCCGCAGACAAGGGAACATGTGGATATTCTTGGGCTTCTCGGTATTGAAAAGAGTATCATCGTATTGAATAAGTGTGATCTTGTGGACGAGGAATGGATTGAGCTTGTGGAAGAAGAGGTCAGGGAGGAACTTGAGGGAACATTTCTTGAGGAGGCGCCGGTAGTAAAAGTATCTGCTGCTTCGGGTGATGGGCTCGAGGAACTGATCAGGCTGATCGACCATATGACAAGCGATGAGCTGGTGCCGAAGGATATCCATACGATACCAAGACTTCCCATTGACCGGGCGTTTTCGCTGCCGGGCTTTGGGACGGTGATCACAGGTACGCTTGTATCGGGGATGATCCGGAAGGAAGACACGCTGGAGATGTATCCCATCGGAAAAGAAAGCAAGATACGGAGCATACAGGTACACGGGGAGGATAAAAGCGAGTGCTATGCCGGACAGCGTGTGGCGATCAATCTGTCTAATATCAAGAAGAGAGAGATACAAAGAGGGTGTGTTCTCGCGCCTTTAGGGAGCATGAAGATAACAGATCTTCTGGATGTGCGGCTTAACGTGCTCATAAGTTCCGTGCGCGTGCTGACAAACCACATGAGGCTTCATTTTTTTACGGGAACGAGCGAGATCCTTTGCCGGGCGGTTCTTTTGGATAAAGAAGAGATCGGGCCAGGAGAGAGCGGTCTTGTGCAGCTAAGGCTTGAAGAGAGTATCGCAGTGCGGCGCGGTGATAAGTTCATCGTAAGATTTTATTCGCCCATGGAGACCATTGGGGGAGGGGTTATCTTAGAGCCGAATCCGGGAATCAAGAAACGTTTCCGTGAGGAGGCGATCGATGAACTGCTCCGGAAGGAATCAGGTTCCAGTGCGGATGTCATCGAGCTTCATATTAAGGGCTACAGGGAAACCATGGTAACAGTATCAGAGCTTGCCCGTCTTACAGCGCTTGCGCCGGAGGAAGTAAGGGAGGATATAGCCGAACTTCAGGATCAGGGAAAGGTCTGTACTTTTGCCATGCGCAAAGATACTTATGCCTGGCATACGGAGGCCGCGGATGAGGCGAAGCGTACAGTGGGAGATGCGCTCTCTTCCTATGAGAAAAAATACCCTTATCGTTACGGCATGAAAAAGGCAGAGGTTCAAGCTGCTTATTTTTCTAAGATGAAGCCGAATGTGTTTGACCGGATGATAGAGATGATGGAAGCAAGAGGCTGGGTGAAGCGGATAGATGAGTTTTTATGCACGCCGGACTATGAGATATGCAAGGATGAGACATATAGAAAGGTATCGCAGGATCTGCTTGAACTGTTTCAGCAGAGCAGATTTGATTTTGTGCGGTATTCGGAGATAAGCTTTAAGGGAATTGCCAGAGAGATACAGGATGATATCCTCAATATACTGCTTCGGGAAGAAAAGGCAGTAAAGGTTGCGGATGACATGTATACGCTTAAGAGTTATATGGAGGAGGCAAGGAGGGTGATCTCAGAAAAGCTTGCCGAAGACCCGGTGATCACGATCGCTCAGGTAAGGGATATATTTTCGACAAGCAGGAAGAGCGCAAAGCCGATCCTTGAATATATGGATAGTATTAAAGTGACGAAAAAGACGGGCGGGGAAAGTGAAAGGGTAGCATACTAATGAATTTAAAACAATTGGAGGCTTTTGTGAAAGTCGTTGAGACTGGAAGCTTTTCAAAGGCCGCGAAGGAATTATATCTGACACAGCCGACAGTAAGCGCCCATATATCTGCTCTTGAGAAAGAACTTAAGGTCAGACTGTTTATCCGCAACACGAAGGAAGTTACGATGTCAGAGGCGGGACAGGAACTGTATAAATATGCAAGACAGATATTTGAGCTGGAATGTCAGATAGAGAAGCATTTTAATGTGCGCGGAAAGAATCGGTCCGGCCATAGCATTACGATCGCGGCGTCTACTATACCGGCGCAGTATCTTCTCCCGGATGTTCTGATGGAGTTTAAAAAACGGTATCCTGATGAACAGTTCAAGCTTGTGGAGGCGGATAGCAGCGAGGTTGTGGCTCAGATCGTGAACGGCTTGGCGGATGTGGGATTTACGGGGACGGTGCTGGAAAAAAAGTATTGCCGTTACATTCCTTTTTATAAGGACAAGCTGGCAGTCATCACGCCGAATACAGAGAAATATCAGGCTCTGTCAGAAAGCGGTCAGGAGGATATTTCATGGATCAAAGACGAGCATATCATTTTGCGCGAGGAAGGCTCCGGTACACGGAAAGAAGCGCAGAAGCAGCTTCGCAGGGCGGGGATCGAGCCGGAAGAGCTCGATATCATTGCCAGTATAGATAACCAGGAGACGATAAAGCGTTCGGTGCGCCAGGGGATGGGGATATCCATATTGTCAAGGCTTGCGACAGAGGAGGAAGTGAAAAACGGTTATATGTTGGAATTTCAGATTCCGAAGTCGGATGACGGACGGGATATTAATTTCGTCTACAATAAAAATACTCCGCTGACTGCTAATGTAGAACGGTTTATTAAAATTATCAGGGAAATTTACGGTATTTAAGTGTGATTGAAGAGGGAAAATATATGATATATCTGGATAATGCGGCGACGACAATGCATAAGCCGCAATGTGTGATCGATGCGGTTGTCAGTGCCATGAGTTCTATGGGTAATGCAGGGAGAGGGGCTAATGAGGCCTCTTTAAGTGCATCGAGGATTATTTATGATACGAGAGAGAGACTGTGCCGGCTATTCGGAGGGACAAGTCCGAAACAGGTAGTATTTACCTGCAATTCCACAGAGAGCCTGAATATAGCGATAAGAGGGCTTTTAGAGCCGGGGGATCATGTGATCACTACTATGCTCGAGCATAATTCTGTCCTTCGTCCGCTGTATGAGATGGAAAAGAAGGGCGTAAAGCTTACGATCGTAGAAAGCGACAGGAACGGCAGGCTGGATATCTCGAAGATTGAAGAAGCGGTTAGTGATGAGACAAAGATGATCATCTGTACTAATGGCTCAAACCTGACGGGAAATTATGTGGATATAGGAACAGTCGGAAAGATTGCGAAGGCACACGGCGTGCTTTTCGTTGTGGATGCTTCACAGACGGCGGGGGTATTCCCTATCGATGTTGAGAAAATGAATATCGATGTGCTGTGCTTTACCGGTCACAAGGGACTTTTAGGACCTCAGGGGACAGGAGGGATGTATGTACGGGAAGGAATTGCCATAAAGCCTTTGAAATCCGGAGGGACAGGCGTACAGACTTATCATAAGACCCAGCCTGAAAAGATGCCTACCCATCTTGAGGCAGGTACCCTTAACGGCCACGGGATAGCGGGGCTTCATGCGGCTCTCGGCTATATCCTGGAGACGGGTATTGACAATATTCGTGCCAGGGAACAAGAACTGATGTGGAAATTCTATAAAGGGGTAAAGGACATCCCGGAAGTGACAGTATACGGCGATTTTTCCAGTAGGGAAAGATGCCCGATCGTCACGCTTAATATTGGTGATTATGATTCCGGCGAGGTGAGCGATGCCCTTCTTACTGATTACGGTATCTCCACGAGACCGGGAGGGCATTGCGCGCCCCTTATGCATGAGGCGCTTGGAACGGCATGGCAGGGCGCGGTGCGGTTCAGCTTCTGCCATTACAATACGGATGAGGAAGTGGAGACGGCGATACGCGCGGTCAGAGAGCTTGCGCAGGAGGATGAGTAGTAGATGAAGAAAAAAGAGCTTAAGTTCGTGGTGACTTTTCACACGACGGCGGACGCTATGGCTATGGAAAAAGCGTGCAAGGAGCAGAATGTCCCCGGGAGGATCATACCTGTACCGCGGGCGATCTCCGCAGGGTGCGGTCTGTCCTGGTGTGCCGGTCTGTCCGACAGGGAGCAGATCGTGTCCATGATGAAAAAAGCCGGGATCGAGGAAGAAGAGATCCATGAGTGCATGGTGTGACGGACAGGTTCATACAGGTGTCCTGCCGGAAGAAAAGAAAGTGTTAAATGAGCAGTAAAAAAGGGTACTTTGATGCGGCGATATATCCTGCCGGATGAAAGTACCCTTTCTGGGTCCATCAGAAATCTTCATAACTATACTCCTTCAATAAATGTATCTAATACGTGTGGAAGCAGCTTGTTACTGTATTCAGACAGCGAGTACCGGCCTTTAGAAAGCGCCCAGTCATAGAGGAGCGCCCGCTCATACATGGCGTAGATGTTCATCAGTTCTTCGGCGGTGCTCGTGTTTTTGAACTCGCTTCGTTCTAAACCTTCAGAGATGATCTCCGTAATCCATTTGAAATAAAAACGTTTTTTGTCGGACAATGATTTTTTGTCCTTGGTTATTAGCTGCGAGGAATAAAGATAAGCCAGGAGACTGATGTCCACGCTTTCTTCAATCATGCCAAACAGTTCACGGTTTAAGAGAAGAAGCTTGTCGTAGCTGGATAAACCGTGGTCAATTGTGTGGTAAAGCTCTTCGTATTTTTGGTCGAACAGATAGGACAAGCTGTTGAGAAGAGCTTCCTTGCCCTTAAAATAGTGGTAAAATGTGCCCTTAGAAGTTTTGGAGGCTGCAATAATATCCTCGATAGTTGTTCGGTCGTAACCATTTTTATAAAACAGATTCCATGCGGCTTTCACGATGCGGGTCTTCGTTGGTAATCGTTTCCTCGGCATCGGTTTGTCACCTTTCCTTTCCGGTCTTATAAAAAGAGAAGCGGATTGTCCTGAATCCGCTTCTGCAATTCTTTATCAACCTACTGGCATCTTCAGATTAGCCTACCTGGAAACCATATTTCAATGGATCTGTAGGATCGATCAGATAAGTTGCAACGCCGGTCAGGTAGCAACTTCCAGTGATCATCGGGATAACAGCGTCAAAGTCTTCAACCTTGGTCGTCTCTTTGATCACACCCTTGAACAGGCTTCCGATAAAGCTTTCATAGATAAATTCTTCGCCAACTCCGATCTCACCCCAGTGATGGAGAGTAGCGAGCTTTGCGCTTGTACCGGTTCCGCACGGAGAACGGTCAGCCATAGCGTCACCGAAGATAACTACGTTTCTCATGGTAGCCTTCTCCGGATTCGGTGTCGGGCCGTAGAATTCAACAAGGTCAACGGTGTCGATGTCAAGAAGAGGATGTTTAACCGGGATCTCCTTGTTGATCACATCTAACAGCTTCATGCCGAGGTCGGTGTAAGCCGGAACAGACTTCGGATTGATCTCCCCAAGATCAAGCTTAGTGGTGTCAACGAGAGCGAAAAAGCTTCCGCCGAAAGAGATAGTGAAAGGAATCTCTTTTCCATCGATGTTAACACTTAAGTTCTCCTTGTAAACAAATGCAGGAACATTCGTCAGAGTAACGCTCTCTACCTTGCCGTCCTTTACGATAGCTGTTGTGCGGATGAGTCCTGCCGGAGCCTCCAGAACAACCTCATTCTCTCCCTCTTTGGATTCTACAAGGCCAGCTTCGATGGCAACCGTAACAGCACCGATCGTACAGTGTCCACACATGTTTAGGTATCCGCCTGTATCCATGAACATAACACCGAACTGAGCTTCCGGATCAACCGGCTCGCAAAGAAATGCGCCGAACATGTCGTGATGTCCCCTTGGCTCGAACATAAGGGCCGTACGAACATGGTCATAGTTCTCCTCCATCCATTTCTTCTTTTCGATCATCGTGCTGCCTTCCGGCTCCGGGAATCCGCCGATAACAACACGGCAGAACTCGCCTACGGTATGAGCGTCCACTACCTGCAGCGCACCCTCAAACCGGTCGAAGTTGACTTTCGCTTCTAACTTCATAATTAAGTACCTCCTTTTAACATACTCATAGATAAAAACTATAAGTTCTATAAAAACACAGCAGAAGCTATAATTCTGGCCGTGCCTTTTTCCATAAATATAGCGTATAGTATATTCAAAAATGTCATAAAAATAACAATTAGACTGCGTTCTAGTACGCAGTTCAATCCTTTGATACTATTATGTAGGAAAAACCTTGAAAAGTCAACGCTTTTTTGATATTATAAAAATAAATAAAAACGGTTGAAATGTACGGTAGAATATGGTATGGTTAATTCGAATGGACAGGCAGATATGGGGGTAGATGGGTGACTGGTGTGCCTCCTGGTCTTCAAAACCAGTGTGGGGCGTTAAGAGCGTCCCGGGTGGGTTCGATTCCCACATGCCCTCGCCAGAAAAGCACAGTTTTAACTGTTAAAGAATTAGCAGGATTTATATATAGATTTAATCAATGGATGAATCTGATGCCGGGTTGATATTGGTTTGATTCATGAAGATTGATATTTTGGGGTATATTAAGAACGGCGGAGAAGCTGATTTGATAGCTTGGTATTTTGCGGAAGCCTGGGAGTCGGGCGGAACGAGAGGTAATGAAACGGACGGGTTTCGTTTTTTACTAATATAATCATATAAAGGAGATGTTTGACATGGGAAATGTACAGATGTTACTGCGTCAGCATGTTGGGGCACCGTGCGCGGCAGTTGTTAAGGCTGGCGACGAAGTAAAAAAAGGTACTTTGATCGCGACGCCTACCGGACTTGGGGCGAACATTTTTTCCAGTGTATACGGAAAAGTAACTGAGGTTACAGATGATCGGATCATCATCGAGCCATCAGAGGAACAGCCGGATGAGTTTGTGCCGATCGACGTGCCGGAGGGAGCCAGCAAGCTTGACATGGTAAAGGCGGCTGGAATTGTCGGACTTGGGGGCGCAGGGTTCCCGACAGGAGTTAAGCTTAACATCAATCTGGCGGAGACGCCGATGGGCGAGTTGGACCCGGAGATCAACCCGGAGCTGCCGGCTGACTTCAAGCTTGACTGCGAGAAAGGGTATATCCTGATCAACGCGGCTGAGTGCGAGCCGGGATTAGAGCATAATATCAGACAGATTGAAGAACAGTGTGATAAAGTTATCCGCGGTGTGAAATACTGTATGGAGATCACCAATGCG
>CATLEM010000063.1 GCA_949916155.1 uncultured Dorea sp. | reverse complement strand
TGAAAAATTCATTCTGACTTATTTGAAGTCCTTCAAACAGCTTTTCAGAATGACATCCTTTACTGTAATACGCTGCCAACATAGTTACCGCCATTGTTTTCCCAAACCTTCTTGGTCTGCTGGAACAGATCAACGGTCTGTCTTTTCCGATACGGCTATTCGTATATTTAATTAATTCTGTCTTATCCACATATAGTTCAGAATTAACAGAAACCGCAAACTGTTCATTTCCTGGATTTATATATATTCCCATACTTATACACTCCCTGCTGCTTAAAATGCATGCTATACATAACAGTAATAATCATTTTGTGCAATACTTTTATTAATGCACTTATTGATATCTTCCTCGCGTTTAGCGCTCCAATCTTTGGGATAATATGTAGACTCAATCATAGTAAGTGTAAGTCCCGCTATTTTTGATATAAATACAGGATTGATCATATTATCAACCATCATTTGAATTACCATATTTTTAATTGGCTCAACGGCCAAAGTTTTTTTACCTCTGCACTCATTCTCCATTACCCCAAAGTCTTGCGCAATATTATAAAACCATGTATTAAGACTTTCTACCCGAAATTTGCCCTTATATTTATACAAATATTCAAATAAATTATCTCCTTCCTTTACGCTTTCCTTATTCTTTGATTTTGCATATTTTAATGCCGCACATAAATCTCTAGACAAACCACAAGGTATATTGACATTAATGCCATTTATCGATAGTTTTTTGTATTCCTCCGTAAAATCTGATTTTTTGATACTTGCAATTACACTTCTCTTAGCTGGTGCAATTAATGTCAGCTTAATAAACAGCCTTAGTATGATTCTTTGTAGATGTCTTTCTTCTTCTCTGACTCCTGCGGCTCCGTCCTGAAAATTATCAATGGCCTTATCCAGTTCAATTAGAATCGTTTTGATATCCTCACATTTGTATCTTCCTCTTTCTACTGGTTCTAGCAAGCCATATTTCTCGACAATCTCATCCTTGAATTTACTGTAATTGTAATTTGAAAAAATATCAGTTGCTTTACCAGTCTCACTTAAGTAATCATAAAAGCTTTTAACCGACTCAAGATGCGACTCCATGGTTGATCTAGAATTAAGTTCGCCTTCATTATGATAATATCTGATACATTCTTCAATTGGATGTAATGCTTAAGTTTTAAAATGAATTTTTTGAAGAACGTAAAGATTTACTTAATAAAAATCATGTTTATCGAAATCATATCACTAAATTTATTAAATATTTAAGCTTGCCAGATGTACAGTTACCAAACGCGCCTGCTAGAATTATCACTGCAAAACATTGCATCACTGATCCAAAATCACTTGCTATAAAAGAATATTCTGTAGATGAATTAACCCAAAGCAAAATATACACAGATAAATTTTAAAACTGATCTTTCTTTTATTCCATGAGATATATTAAAATATTCAATTATTTTTATAATTAAATCAGGATATTTCAAATCATAATCATCAAAATACTTCATTTTTTCGCCTCTCCAATTTCTTTACCATTTTTAATCAATTAAAGCTCCTTTTCCTGAAGAATAAACAACCTTACTGTTTTCCCATCTTTTTCCTGTTCCCGGGCAAATGCCTGTCTTAAAGCTTCGGGATTTTTAATAATCTCCATCTTATCACACACAAAAAAATAAATAATCTCTGCCTGATAGTGAAATGCATCTGCTCCTAATTCTTCCAACAATTGTTTCCCGCTCATACTTTTACGTGTACAATTTGAACAGCATTTAGAATTTCTGTCTTCAAAGTGCCTTTTTTATGTACCGGTTGTCTGTACATTGCACGGTAGTACATATAAAAATTATCCAAAATTTTCTCAATTAATTTTAATTCAGCTTGTCTGTCTATATCTTTTTTGGGAAAAACCAACTCTTCTTCTAAAATCTGTATCACAGAATACAGTGATTTTTTCAATGACTTCAATGTATCTATTTCTGAATATTCGTTCTCCGTGTAGTGCATTTTTATTTTTATTTCTTCTTGGTTTTTATTGCAAAAGCCCGCCTTTCTTACAGATGCCTTTACTTTGCTGCACCACAAATCGTATTTGCATTGTAATTCCTCTTTTTCAGAAATCCCTGCTAAGCTCTTTCCTTCTAAAATCAAATCTCTTATTTCCATATGCGTTCTTCATCAAGTCCCCATCTGATATAAAATAAAAACATATTATCCAACATATATATGACATCATCCTTCCATTCCAGAACTTGATATAAACTGCCCTGTGCTTCCAGAATCTTTTGCCAGTTTTTCAAAGAATCTTTTACCTTTTGAGGTTTTATCGCATTATCTTTGACATTTTTCTTCATTCTTTCCATCAATTCATCCAAAGGCAATTCGATTAATGGAGGGTTATCAGCCAATATCTTTAAAACCAGACTATAAATATCCCGCTTGCTCCCATCTTGGAGAGCATATTTTAACCTTTGCTGCCCCCGCGTAGGCGGACCTGCCTTTAACACACGAACCACATCCGCATAGGGTTGGTTGATACATATAAACCGGCAGCTTTCTTCAACCATTTCTTCTGTAATTATTCCAGTATTTCCCGGCAAAAGGCCAATATTGAGACAGATTGACTGCATTAATTGTGGGGAATGGATACTTTCTTCGGCCATTCTTGATATCAACTTTTCATCTACCGCTATATTCAATTCTGAAAAACCCTTGTCCGCAATTTGCTTTAATTCATCTTCTTTCCAGGGATCTATTTCTATAATTAAAATCCTGCCTGTCAAATCCGGATTCAAGCGAATCGTATCATCCGAACGATAAGGAAGTGAAATGATAACGGCTTTAAATCCATTTCGGATTACTTCTTTTAACTGACATGCAATATCATACTGTATATCTGGAGGGGCATAATGAAAATCATCCAGTACAAGGACTTTTTGATATTCATAAAAATATTGAATCACTTTGTCTTTTGTGGCAAAATAATTTTTTGTGATAATTGTAGATTTTTGTTCAATGGCCGAAATGGCCGCAATTTCTTCGCTTACTTTAGCACTCATGGAAATGCCGATTTTTTTCCCGACTCCAGACCAGAAATCTTGTTCTTTGGAAAAATCATTTCCGGTCATACAAATCATATTCTCTTTTCCGATTACATTTTCACATAACACCGTTTTTCCGATTTTAGAAGGACCTACAATATATGTCAAATATCCCTCAACCTGAAGACTTTGCTTCAAACGTTCTTCATATGTGTATTTTGTTCCCTTAGATATTCTTGATACGTATGTTCTTTGCGGATATGTAGCAGGTTTAAACACATCAGAAAAGCTTTTCCCCATAACAACACCACCTTTTCAAACTTATAAAACTAATATACCATATTTATACCCCTTTTCATACCTTTTATTCTAAAATCCACAGAAAAGCGAAGAACTCACGCTCTCCGCCTCCCATCCATCATTTTACAATACACCACTGCTACCACCGTACTCACCGCCGTAGCAACAATCCCCGGCCCCACGATTGCCGCCGGGTTCACGCTCCCGTATTGGCTCCGGTACGCGATTACATTCACCGGAATCAACTGTAATGAAGAGATATTAATAATCAAAAACGTACACATCTCATTGCTGGCAATCCCCTTCTTCCTCACCGGTCCCGGCAGCCGCCCGCATCTTCGGTCTTCCTCCAGTTTCGACAGCTCGCTCATCGCCCGTAACCCCGCCGGAGTCGCCGCCCACCCAAGCCCCAGCACATTCGCGATGATATTGGTGGTGATAGGTTCTTCGGCCGGATGTCCGCCCGGGAGATTCGGGAAGAGAAACCGGATCAGAGGACGGATTTTTCTGGAGGCGCTTTCGATGATCCCAGCCCGCGCCGCGATTTCCATAAGCCCTACCCAGAAAGACATCACCCCCATCATGGTGATGCACAGGGCCACGGCTTCCTTGGAAGAGTCAAGCGCGGCGTTGGTGATGTCCGGCATCCGCCCGGTAAATGCCGCGAAGGTGATGCCGATCAGTATCATTCCTGCCCATAGATAATTCAGCATAAGATTTCCTCGAATTAAATATAACTTCTTTAAATTAACATATGCCGGCGGGTTAAGGCGTATTCGCCTCATCCTTGAGCCGCCGCCAAACCGTTGCCATCATCGTAGTAAAGCAGGCCGCGCCTCCGATCAGATTGGAGATTGGCTCGGCCAGGAACACTCCGTTGACGCCAAGCCCGCCCACGGCAGGAAGGCACAGGGTAAGCGGGATGACGATGATGGCCTTGCGGAGCAGGGAGAAAAAGACTGCCTGCTTAGATTTCCCCAGGGCGACAAAGGTAGACTGCCCGGAAAATTGCAACGCCATGAGGAAGATTCCGAAAAAGTACAGGTGCATCGCCGGGACCCCTTCTCGCAAAAGCTCCGGTTCATTGCTGAACGGCCGGATGAAGAGGTGCGGGAAAAAGAAGATAAGCGCCCAGACGAAGAGGGTAAACACAATGGAAAATACAGTGGTCAGCTTTATGGCTGATCTGACCCGCCCATATTTCTTCGCGCCGTAGTTAAAGCTCATGACCGGCTGCGCGCCGTTTGAAAGCCCCGTCACCGGGATGGTAACGACCTCCCGGACAGAATTGATGACCGTCATGATTCCCACGTAAAGGTCGCCGCCGTAACGCTGTAAGGTTGCGTTGCAGATGATCTGGACGGCGCCGTTGGTGACCGCCATGACGAATCCCGACAGCCCCAGCGCAGTGATCTCCTTTATCAGAGGAAGGGAGAGCGTCATGCTCTTTGCCGTCAGCCTAAGGAATGCCTTTGGTCCGGTCAGGAAACGGAGCACCCACAGGGCAGAGGCGCCCTGGGAGATAATGGTAGCCAGCGCCGCGCCCCGCACGCCCATGTGAAACACAAAGATAAAGAGCGGGTCCAGCAGGAGATTGAGCACAGCGCCGATGGAGACGGTGAGCATCCCGGTGATGCCGAACCCCTGTGCGTTGATAAAGTAATTCATGCCAAGGCTGATCATGACAAACAGGGTACCCAGAAGGTACAGTGTGATATATGCATTTGCATAAGGATACGTGATATCACTTGCGCCGAACAGGTACAGAAGCGGCCTGCGGGCCAGATAGCAGGCTAAGGAGAGTACAACTCCAGACAAAAGCAGCATGGAGAAGGAATTGCCCATGATCTTCTGTGCTTTCTCCGGCTCCTTCGCGCCCCTGGCGATGGAAAATAATGGCGCGCCGCCCATGCCGAACAGATTGGCAAATGCCGTGATGACCGTGATCACCGGCAGCGCCAGTCCCACGCCGGTGAGGGCATCCGTAGATGTCCCGGGGATGTGGCCGATGTATACACGGTCCACCACATTGTAGAGCACGTTGATCAGCTGCGCCAGTGTCATAGGGATTGCCAGCCGCAGGATATTTGCCGCGACACTTCCCTTGCCGAAGTCTTTTTCTGTATTTGCAAAATGTTTCATTGTCTGCATCATCACCATTTCTTTATGATAAAATTAAGATATTCACAAACAGTATAAAATGTCAGCTGATGATTTTCAACTATTCAAGCATAACAATTGCAGGATGCGGCCTGCACAGAAAAACCAACGCCGGCCATTGGCTATGAAAATAAACCCGCGGTACCGTCTATATCGGGAAATAAACGCCGAAAACAGGTCATATAATGGGAAATAGATGTTTAAGCAGGAATGAGGCGGTTTCATGAAATTATTACTGTATATCGCAGACCTTATCGTGCCGATGGTGATTTTTCTGGTGGTAGGCTACGGGATATTGATGAAGGTAAATGTGTATGATTCTTTTATCAAAGGCGCGAAAGACGGATTTTCTACCGTGATCCGGATCATGCCGACGCTGATCGGGCTTATGGTGGCGGTGGGAATCCTAAGGGCGTCCGGGTTTCTTGATTGTCTCTCAAAACTGATCGGCGGCGCGATGAAGTATGTCGGGTTTCCCAGTGAGCTTGTGCCCCTCACGGTGGTAAAGATGTTTTCCTCATCGGCGGCGACAGGGCTGCTCCTTGACGTTTACAAAGAATATGGCACAGATTCTTATATCGGGATGGTGGCATCCATCAGCATGGCATGTACGGAGACAATTTTCTACACGATGAGCGTATATTTCATGACAGCGAAGGTGACGAAGACAAGATATACGCTGACAGGAGCGTTGCTCGCCACCTTCGCGGGACTTGTGGCAAGCGCAGTGCTTGCGGGTGCGATGTGAAAAGCGGCGGGGACCGCGCTTGCAGGAATGATTGGGGATCTATGAATAGGAAAAGGCTATGGGAATATATCCATAGCCTTTTCCTATTCCTGTCTTTTGAGTTTTCCTGCTGACATAGCCTTGTTGTTACATCTGTTTTCGGAGGATTTTAAACGGGGCGGGACCTGTCTCCAGTACGACCCGGTGAAACCGTTCCTGGGTGAATTTATTGCCCCATTTTTCTATGGCGTATTTCTTAAGTTCCAGAAATTCCAGATATCCGATATAGTATTTCAGGTAGTTTGCCGGGTCAGAGACGATCAGGCTGTAGATTTCGGAGATTGTCTGTGTATCTGTGATTCCGTAGTCTCGGAAAAATGAGGTTGTGTCGGAAAGGGACCAGCCGTCATAGTGAATTCCCATATCTGCAAGAGCGTAGAGCCCCAGAAGAATGGAAGTGTTTTTCTGCATGATGGTTGCCTCGGCCTTGGGAACAGGAGCGTAGTAGTAGCTGAGCATTTCACAGTAGGTCGCCCATCCTTCCGTGTAACCGCCGTATCCTAACAGGCAGCGGATGGGGTCGGGATCCTGATTCATGTAGTACACGTTCTGGTACAGATGTCCGGGGTATCCTTCATGAGCAAGTGTGGTAAAGAGGGATAAATCATCAGGAATGTGTCCCGCATTGATATAGATTACATTTGATTCTGTATTGTCAATTGCCGGAATCATGTAAAAGGCGGGGCTTAAGTATTCCTCAAGAGATTTTTGGACGTATTTTACCTGGACATCGACTGCGGGAGGTTTTGGAAAATCGTCTTTCATCTTGCTTTCCAGGGTGCTTAGGATAGAGACAGGATTGGAATCTTCCAGTATCGCACCCTGGGAGGAAAATATGTCGGAAGAGCGGGAGCCGGAATCCTCAGAAGAAAGATTGGATACACCCAGTTGTGCCAGTGATGTCTGCATAGTCCCCAGATCTTCCATGATCTGCCGTCTGACCAGTTCCTGGAGTTTGGGAATACTGCGGTCAGAGCCCGTTTCGCTGGCTGCCGTCAGCTCGTAGTATTTCTGTCCGCCGGGGAGGTTGCACAGACCGCCGGAGGATTTGTCGTTCATGCAGTCATCCCGCAGACTTTCAAGTCCCTTGATCAGGCTTTTGTAGGCTGGAAAGACGTATTTTTTCATGTATTTATTGTGTGCTGCGAGATATTTTTTTCGGTCAAATGTTTCTTTTTCTTTTTTGTTCAGTTCGTTTTGCAGACTGTCTAACCGTTCCCTGAAGGAAGAGTAGAGATAATTATCCTCCTTAAGCTTTACAAATGCACGGCATTCGGCAACAAGATCGTCAAGTGAGTCTTCGGACATAAAAAATCCTTTCTGTGCGCGTGCCTGTTCAAATTCAAGGATGGAATCAAAGTAGGCGGGAATTTTTTTCAGAAGTTTTAAATATGTATCCACATCTGGGATGCTGTAAAACTGATATTCAGATAAGATTACCGGGAGCTGCGATTGGGTCCCGGTGAGGGGCGCTAACGGCTCTTCATACAGGGAATATGGTGCAAGCTCGAACGCTGTTGTATAAAAATCCTCAAGGATATCATAAGTCAGCTTGTTTTCTGCCGAGAGACGGCGGCGGTCGTAGGTATTTAAGAGGGCGAGCGCATTTTCAATAGCAGCACAGACAGAAGTGGTGTCCGCGGTGCAGGAGCCGATGGACACAGGTGCGTCAGTGATGCCGTAAGCGGCAGGGTTTTTCAGAGTATAGTGCAGGGAGATCGTGTTGCCGGAAACCTCCTGGCAGAATAGATTATGGGTATATTCCTCAAACTGCTCGTTTTCATTTTTATTAAAATGATGTACGCAGAGGACAGTGACGGACAGTACCGCAAGAAAAATGGCGGCGATGGCCGCAGAGCGCTTTTTAGACATAGGAAAGCCTCGAAGTATTTTTTACATTTATATGCGGAAAAGAGGGGAGTTATGCGGGCAGGATACGGCGGTGCGGCCCGGTATTTTGCTCCGGCAGACAGGAAATAAGGCGGTTTTTTCCGATTGCCCTCTTGACATCCCTCTTAGTTATATGCTACGATTCAAAATATCTGATTATCAGTTATTAAGAATTAAGAAAACGCAGTGACGAAGAGAGTACGCGGATGGAAGGCTTTACAGAGAGATCCTGATTCTCTGGCGGAGGATGAAGACTTATAGCCTGTCATTGATTTTGGCAGGCTTTTGCGGAGACCGCAGGGAAGATGCTGAGAGGGATAAGAGGGAGATCCGCGGAAGATGGCTTCTGAGCGGTGCGGTGAGCAGGTGCAGGGTCCGGATAAAGCGCGGGGTTACGAATCTCTGTAAGCCGTAATGGGTCCGCCCTTTACAGCGGCGGGATGTCAGGCATGGAAGGCGGCAGCGGCCGTGTCTTTTTGTCCGGCACCTTATGAGGTCCGTGCTGTGAGGCACAGATGAATGGAAGTGGTAACACGGGTTTTCTCGTCTTCCCTGATTTTTGAAAGAAAGTCAGGGGAGTTTTTTATTCCCGCAAAAAAACTGCTGACGGCGGACTTTGAATGTTTTTAGGATTGCAAGTGCATGAAATGAGGAGCAATCTGTGACATCCTATGACTTTATTAATGAAAAGGAGAGGTAAGCAACATGGAAAAGAAAAAGTTTTATATGACGACCGCGATTGCCTATACGTCCGGAAAACCGCATATCGGCAATACTTATGAGATCGTTCTGGCGGATGCGGTCGCCAGGTACAAAAGAAGCCAGGGATATGACGTGTTTTTCCAGACCGGAACAGACGAACACGGGCAGAAGATTGAACTGAAAGCGCAGGAGGCGGGTATCACGCCGAAGGAGTACGTGGATCATGTGGCGGGGCAGGTAAAAGATATCTGGGATATGATGAATTCTTCCTATGACAAATTTATCCGTACCACAGACAAAGACCATGAGAGACAGGTACAGAAGATTTTTAAGAAATTATATGAGCAGGGAGATATCTATAAAGGTTCCTATGAGGGGCTTTACTGTACGCCCTGCGAGTCTTTCTGGACGGAATCTCAGCTTGTAGACGGGAAATGTCCGGACTGCGGACGCGAGGTAAAGCCGGCGAAAGAGGAGGCTTACTTTTTCAAGATGAGCAAGTATGCTGACCGGCTGATCGAGCATATCAATACACATCCTGAGTTTATCCAGCCGGTGTCCCGTAAGAATGAGATGATGAATAATTTCCTGCTTCCGGGGCTTCAGGATCTTTGTGTGTCCAGAACTTCCTTTAAGTGGGGGATTCCGGTAGATTTTGACGACAGGCACGTCGTATATGTATGGCTGGATGCGCTTACAAACTATATTACCGGTATTGGCTACGATGCAGAGGGCGAGGGTACGGAGCAGTTTAAGAAGGACTGGCCGGCAGACCTTCATCTGATCGGAAAAGATATTATCCGTTTCCATACGATTTACTGGCCGATCTTTCTGATGGCCCTGGGGCTCCCGCTTCCGAAGCAGATCTTCGGGCATCCGTGGCTTCTTCAGGGAGACGGCAAGATGAGCAAATCCAGGGGAAATGTGCTTTATGCCGACGAACTGGTGGATTTCTTCGGCGTTGACGCGGTGCGCTTCTTTGTTCTTCACGAGATGCCCTTTGACAATGACGGTGTGATCTCCTGGGAGCTTTTGGTGGAGCGGATTAATTCTGAGCTTGCGAATACGCTGGGCAATCTGGTGAACAGAACCATTTCCATGACAAACAAATATTTTGGAGGCTCCGTGACAGATAAGGGCGTGGCTTTAAACGAAGAAGACCAGACAGTTGATGCAGACCTTAAGGCGGTCACGGAAAAGACGCCGCAGATTGTGGAAAAGAAGATGGACGATCTTCGTGTGGCGGATGCGATCACGGAGATTTTCAATCTGTTTAAGCGCTGCAACAAGTATATTGATGAGACAATGCCGTGGGCGCTTGCCAAAGATGAAGAGAAAAAAGACCGTCTGGAAACGGTACTCTATAACCTTCTTGAGAGTATCAAGTCGGGCGCAAGGCAGTTAGCTCCGTTTATGCCGGATACATCGGAAAAGATACTGGTACAGCTTGGCGACGGAAAAGTTGTAGAAAAGCCGGAGATTTTATTTGCGAGACTGGATATGGAGGAAGTGCTTAAGAAAGTGGAAGAGCTTCATCCGCCGGTAGAGGAAGAGGCGGCAGGAAACGAGGGCGCATCGGATAAAGCCGGGTCGGACGGCGATAGTGCGAAGGATAAGAATGCCGTGATCGATATCGAGGCGAAGCCGGAGATCACTTTTGAGGAATTCGGGAAAATGCAGTTCCAGGTGGGAGAAATCATTGCCTGCGAGGAAGTGAAAAAATCCAGAAAGCTTTTATGCTCCCAGGTAAAGATCGGCAGTCAGGTAAAGCAGATCGTATCAGGAATTAAAGCGCACTATACGCCGGAGGAGATGGTCGGCAAAAAGGTGATGGTGCTTGTGAACTTAAAGCCTGCAAAGCTTGCCGGAGTGCTGTCGGAAGGCATGCTTTTATGCGCGGAGGATGCACAGGGGAATCTGGCGCTTATGACGCCTGAGAAGGATATGCCGGCAGGGGCGGAAGTTTGCTAAATATCAAAATATTTTTGACACGGCATCGTAAGATATGGCGCAGTGTCAATTTAACAGGTAATTGCGTACAGCGATGGCGAGCTGCTCGTAAAAATCGTTTTCACCCTCGGTTGGAATAAGCTCTTTTAGTTTATTCAGTCGGTAATGTATCGTGTTTTTATGTATGTGTAATATTTGGGAGGTGCGGATAGTATCCGCACCACTTTTTATATATATAACAGCTGTCTCCATAAGATTGCTGCTGTGCTTTTTGTCATAATTTTGAATCTTATCCAGAATCTGGATGCAAAAACGGTTCATCCAATAATCGTTTCGATAAGGATATCCAGAGAGGACAATATGGTCTGCGTATTGCCGACGTACCAGCAGCACTATTCAATCCCCGCCTCTATCGGTGCAGAAGTCAGAATCCTGAAGCTGACAATAGAAAATGATTATCTTCCGGATCTGGATGAATTGCGGAGCATGGTGGATAAAAATACCAAAATGATTACAATTAATAATCCAAATAATCCTACAGGTTCTCTGATCCCGTGTGATATGCTGAAAAAAATCGCAGAAATAGCAAAAAGCGTTGGTGCATACCTGCTTTCAGATGAAGTGTATCGGAGTATTTCAGAGGACGGAAGCTATATGCCTTCGGTACTTGATGTCTATGAAAAAGGGATATCTGTAGGAAGTTGAGACAAAGGGTGTATTGTTCACGCCCGGTTCTTGTTTTGAGATGGAAGGAGCTGTGAGAATCGGATATGCGTTCGATTCTGTGACCTTGCGGGAAGGACTGGATAAATTTACGGAATTTTTAAGGGAGGATTGGGAGAAATAATTCCACTAAGTGACATCAGCCATATTGACATCAGCCCCAAAAGTGGTATACTTGATAAAAATTAAATCAATAACGTTCAGGTGTCAGAACAATGTTCGTGTATTAAGTATATTAAGCCAAGTGCATTATACACGGGGCATTGGTTCTGGTGAAAAGGGAAACAGGTGAGAATCCTGTACGAACTCGTCACCGTAATTAGGGAGCAGAAGCCGATATATCACTGGGAAATATTTTCCCGGGAAGATGGCGGATGCGCTGGTTTGCTGTCAAACCTTGATCTTTAAGCCGGGAGACCTGCCTGAATGTTGTACAGAAACATTTGTTTCGGGCCACGAGTAATTGGTTGTACGTTGGAACTTGCAGGGAGTAATTCTTCATTCTGCAGGCTTGTTTTGTGATTCAATCCTTTACCATAGCAGTGGCCGGGCGATGGTAAGGGATTTTTTGTTATAAAAATCCTGCAAAAAAAGCGAAAGAGGAGAATGAAGATGAAAAAAAGATTGGTTGCAGCTTTATTGAGCGGTATTATGGTCGGTTCACTGGCATTAACAGGATGTTCCGGAGGGCAAGCGGATTCTGGCGGGAAGACGCAGAAGACAGAGTCGGACAGTGCGGATGCAGGGAAAAAGGAAGCGGATACCGATCAGAAGGCGGCTGATGAGGTGGCGGATATGATTGATGGGATCTATGTACAGACAAGAACCGATGAGACGGACGGACAGTGTGCGAAGGCAAAAGAGGCGTGGGACGCACTGACAGATGATCAGAAAGAACTGGTGGAGGGCGAGAATGCGGATTCGGATTACTTTGGCAAAGATACCGGGGATGCATCGAAAGACGATCCCCGCAACCAGGACGATATCGGAGAGAATGAAATCTTGGTGGTCAGCTTCGGGACTTCTTTTAATGACAGCCGTGCGGCTGATATCAAGGGAATTGAAGATGCCATACAGAAGGCTAACCCGGACTGGTCGATAAGAAGAGCCTTTACGGCACAGATCATTATCAATCATGTGCAGGCACGGGATAATGAATATATTGATAATATGGACCAGGCGCTTGAACGTGCGGCTGCCAACAAGGTAAAGAATCTTGTCATACAGCCTACCCATCTTATGCGCGGTGCGGAGTATGATGAATTGATAGAATCGGTAGAAGCGTACAAAGATAAATTTGAAGCAGTAAAGATTGCAGAACCTTTGCTCGGTGAAGTGGGTGCAGATGCCGCGGTGATCAATGCGGATAAGGAAGCGGTTGCAAAAGAACTGACCAGCGAAGCGTTAAAGGATGCTGGATATGACACATCGGATGGGGGAAGCAAAAGCCTGGAAAAGGCGAAAGCGGACGGAGTAGCTTTCGTATTTTTAGGGCACGGTACTTCCCATACTGCCAAGGTGTCTTACAGTCAGATGCAGACGCAGATGGAAAAACT
>CATLEM010000062.1 GCA_949916155.1 uncultured Dorea sp. | reverse complement strand
ATAAAACGAACGACGGATTTAAGATTGCCAGCGAGGATTTAAGGCTCCGCGGGCCGGGAGACCTTTTCGGCATCCGCCAGAGCGGCCTTATGAATTTTAAAATCGCGGATGTGTATCAGGACGCGAAGATTCTTAAGCAGGCAAATGAGGCGGCGGACTGGCTGATCGAGACGGATCATGAACGGTTGAAAAAACTTCCAAAATATGAAGAACCTTCTAGTGTAATAATCTGATTCCTCCATATACTATGGTTGTAACAAAACAAAAGGTTACAAAGTTACAAAAAGGAGGAGAGTAAAATGGCAAATCGTTCATCTAACAGAACAGCCGTACCTGAAGCAAAGGGTGCACTTGACAAATTCAAATACGAGGTTGCAAGCGAACTTGGAGTACCGTTATCAGACGGTTACAACGGAGACCTGACATCCAGACAGAATGGTTCTGTAGGCGGATATATGGTTAAGAAGATGATTGAGCAGCAGGAAAAGCAGATGGCTGGCAAATAACAGGTAAGAGAAAACATCTGCCGGGTGAAGATAATCCCGGCAGGTGTTTTTTGATAACCCCGATAAACAGATATTCATCTTCTCGTCCTCCTCAAGTAGTTCTGTCAATTTATACTGACCATACTGTCACCACTTATTCAATACTTATTTCCGTAAAATCAATTTCAAAGTTTTCGTATATTCCAGCTTTTACTTTATCTGATAAAGAATATTCTCCAAATGTATCATGTTCAAAATTATAAACTATGATCTGCTGTTTCATCGGATCAACTATCCAATACTCTCTAACTCCTGTCATCCGGTATTTGAATAACTTCTTATTGTAAAATCTCACTTATGATAAGTCCCTTCATAATATTTAGCATAATAATCTGTCATATATCCGTTGAATTCTACAATAAGCCGCCCGTTCTGGGGAGTCATTGTCCAGCCTTCCCGTTCTTCTCCCACAGATACGGCATAAAGAACTCCATCTGCGATTTTTATATTATGAGATACTATAGATGGCAGAGGTTCTAATATTCCTTCTGGACTCAATATCCCTTGGGAATTTGATCCAGGTCCTATAGAAGTCATGCCATCCGCACCGATTGTCAATATTGCTCCCGTTTCATCACAAGTATAGCTTCCGACATAAGACTCGAAATCCAAACTACCATCTGTATCCAGAACTTCCCCCTCTCCTTCCTCTTTCGTTTTCCCCTTCTCATCCTGATCTGGTTGATCAGAAATATCTGCCCCGTCCAATTCGCTTTTCACAAAATCAGGGATATCTTGCTCTGTGAATTTCCCGGTAATGATTGTCCCTTTTCCATCTTTATCGATAGCCATCTCTGCCATTTCCCAGGAAGAGACTTCTTCCGTCACCTTCCCGCCGGAAGGCTCTTCAATATTACATTCCACCCTGCCCTCTATAATATACACGTTCATCTGCTTTTCATTTGGAGACTCCACCCAACCACATGTCCCACGGATGCCTACTGACATTGTGGAATTGCGGATATTCATCGTCTCGTCCTCTTCAAGCGGCTCTGTAACATGAAAGAACAAATTCCCGGTAGTGGTTAGGATCTCCAGCTTCTTTCCCTTTTTCTGTATCTCGGCCTCGCTGCTTTCATCCATCTTAGCAAGCTTAACACTGTCCAGATTGATCCATGCAAAGCTTTCCTTCTCCGTCTTCAGGCCATATCCGCTGTAAAGTTTCCGATTCTCATTGACAGAAACCTCTTTATCTTTCTCGTCAGTGATACCCACATCACCTTCCGTCCTGATCAGACGCATCACCGCAGCAGTTCCCTGTTTGCCGCAGGATGTACACAGCAGAGCGATGATCAAAGCAGCACACCATATGCTATTCTTTACGTATTTTTTATTCATTCTTTCTCTTCTTTCTTTGTTCGCCGGGAGTATCAACTACCTGCCGTATTCAGATTACAATACCGGCTGCCCCTTCATCCCCCGAAGTTCTCTTCAGCCGCTCATGCCCCGTCTCTATGAGCCAGTCCGCCGCCTCATTTGCCTGTTTAAGAATCTTCGCGTCCTGATACACATCCGCGATCCTGAAATTCATCAGCCCGCTCTGGCGGATGCCGAAAAGATCCCCCGGCCCGCGAAGCCTAAGATCCTCACTGGCAATCTTGAATCCGTCATTCGTCTGATTTAAGATATCAAGGCGCTCTTTTGTCTCCTTCGCTTTCGAGCTGCTCATAAAGATACAGTAAGACTGGTGTTTCCCGCGCCCCACCCGTCCTCTTAACTGGTGGAGCTGCGCCAGGCCGAACCGTTCCGCATTCTCGATCAGCATCACCGTGGCATTAGGAACGTCTATTCCCACCTCGATCACGGTAGTGGAGACAAGCACGTGACTCTCTCTCCGTGAAAATCTGTCCATGATCGCGTCTTTTTCCTTCTGCCGCATCTTCCCGTGAAGATAATCCACGGCGATCTCCTTCCCAAGTTCTTCCTGAAGCGCTGCCGCATAATCCGTCACATTCTCTGCCTCCAGGCTCTCACTTTCTTCCACCATGGGACAGATCACATAACACTGCCGCCCCTCAGCGATCTGTTTTTTCATAAAATGATACGCTGTCTTCCGGTATCCGGTGTCCACCACACAGTTTTTTACAGGCAGACGGTTCGCCGGGAGCTCATCAATGACCGAGATATCCAGATCCCCGTACAGAATGATAGCAAGCGTCCTCGGTATAGGCGTCGCGCTCATGACAAGCACATGCGGCGCTCCCCCTTTTTCTGCAAATGTCTCCCGCTGTCTGACTCCGAACCTGTGCTGCTCGTCCGTGATGACAAGGGCAAGATTATCATAATTTACCGCCCCTTGGATCAGTGCATGAGTTCCGATGATCACCTTCGCCAGGCCACATTCGATCCGGTCATATGCCCTGCGCTTTTCCTTTGCTGTCATCGAACCGGTAAGGAGTACTGTCTTTATGGAAAGCCCCGACTCCTCAAAAAGCCTGGTGACAGATTCATAGTGCTGTCTTGCCAATACCTCCGTAGGCGCCATCATCGCCCCTTGGCAGCCATTTAACGCTGTATTCATCAAAGCTAGCACCGCCACTATAGTCTTTCCGGAACCAACATCCCCCTGCACCAGCCGGGACATCACCGTATCTGACGCCATATCCGAAGCAATCTCTTTCCACACCTTCTTCTGGGCGTTAGTGAGCGTAAACGGAAGCTTTTCGATAAACGAAACTACCTCCGGGCAGACCTGCATCACATATTCATTCCTCAGCCGCTCGCTTCCGCTTTTCAGCTTCTTAAGCGCAAGGATAAATTCAAGAAATTCCTCAAACACCAACCGGTTTCTTGCATGGTAGAACACTTCTTTATCTTCCGGAAAATGAATCCCCCTTATGGCATAATGATACTCTGCAAGCCCGTATTTTAATCTCAGCTCCGGCAAAAGCGTCTCCGCAGACAGGTTCAGATTGTCAAGAGCCTGTTTCACTGCCTTGATCACTGCATTGTTGGTAAGCCCTGCCGTAAGGGAATAGACTGGCTGCAGGGTCCCCAGCTTGTCCTCATACTTCGCGGAAGGGTAGAAGATCTCCGGATGCTCCATCACGATCCCGCCCCTGCGGTTTACGATACGTCCCCTGAGCGTGATGACACCTCCGCCGGAGAGTGTATTTCTAAGAAAAGGCATCCGAAACCAGACCACCTTCTATGTTCCGGTAATGTCCTTTACATAAAGGGTCGTCACCTGCATCTTCGCCGTACCGCTGACCTGTATCCTGCCGAAGACCGCCCCTGTCACCGTCATCGTCCGGCCTTCCTCCAGCTCGCTTATCGGCACCGCCTCCTCATAGACATCATATCCCCTGGGATAACATCTGAGCAGATCTCCCACAGTAAAGACACCGATCTTTTGAAACAGCTTTTCTGTCTTCTCCCCGATTCCTTTTAATTCCTTTATCTTTGTCGATTCAATCATATCTATTCCTTATTCCGTAATGTCCGGGACAATATTTTTGCCCCCATGATACTGCAGCCTGCTATCCGTTTACTGAAAAAAGAGGACATCTGCTGCCCTCTTTTCCATTTATCTTTATTCTACTGCCATCACATAATAGTAGATCGGCTGTCCTCCGAAATGCGCATCCACGTCCATATCCGGATAAGCCTCCTCTATCCGTGCAATGAACTTTTCTGCGTCTTTTTCGCTGACCTCCTCGCCGTAATAGATGCTGATCAGCTCCGAATCCTCATCCACCAGCGCATTTAACAGTTCAAGCGCCGTCTCCTCTACGTGGCTTCCCACTGCAAGGATCCCTTTATCGCCGATACCCATGATATCGCCCTCATGAATCTCTTTATCATCAATGTGAGTATCGCGCACCGCATAGGTAACCTGCCCTGTCTTTACATGTTTAATCTCCTCAAGCATGGTTTCCTCGTTAGTCTTTACATCCGCGTCCGCCATAAAGTTGATGATCGCAGTGATTCCCTGAGGAACCGTCTTTGTCGGGATGACGATGATCTCCTTATCCTCTACCAGCGCTTTCGCCTGATTAGCAGCAAGGACGATGTTCTTATTATTGGGAAGGATAAAGACCGTATCTGCATTTACCTGGTCGATAGCATTGAGCATATCCTCCGTACTCGGGTTCATCGTCTGCCCGCCTTCTATGATATAGTCCGCTCCCAGCTCACCAAAGATGCCGTTGATCCCTTCTCCGATGGATACCGTGATAAATCCCATCGCTTTCCTCGGCTCAGCGCTCCTTTTTTCTTCCTTAAGCTCCTTCTCCTTCGCTTCCTGCTCTTTCGCAAGCTTCTCTGCGTCACGGATCAGCTTCTCCTGGTGCTCCTCGCGCATATTGTCTATCTTCATGCGGGAGAGCTGGCCGTATCCTAATGCTTTCTGGATAGCAAGCCCCGGATCGTTGGTATGGACATGGATCTTCACCACTTCATCGTCTGCCACACACACGATGGAGTCACCGATAGATGACAGGTATGCTTTAAACTCCTTCTCATCCTCCTCTGTAAACTCCTTCTCCGTGAGGATGATAAACTCTGTACAGTAGCCGAACTTAATATCCGCCTCTTCCTGAGGCGTCACTTTTACTGTACCGGCGCCTGTACCCGGCTTGATCTCAGAATAATCAACCTCTTTTCCTGAAAATGCATCATAAGCGCCTCTGATCACTTCCAAAAGTCCCTGTCCGCCGGAATCCACAACTCCGGCCTCCTTGAGTACCGGGAGCATATCCGGAGTCTTTGCAAGCACTTCCTCGGCGTACTGGATGACTGCCGGGATAAACACCTCCAGATCATCCGTCTCCTGGGACATCTCCGCCGCCTTCTCGGCAATGCCGCTGGCGACAGTGAGGATCGTCCCCTCCTTCGGCTTCATTACAGCCTTATACGCCGTATCCCTCGCTCTGCCGCAGGCAGCGGCAAGACCTGCTGCATCTATCTGCTTCTCTTCGCGGATGGACTTCGTAAATCCGCGCAGGAGCTGTGAAAGGATGACGCCCGAATTGCCTCTGGCTCCTCTCAGGGAACCTGACGAGATTGCTTTTGCCAGATCTTTCATCGTTGGTTCTTCAAGAGCCGCGACCTCTTTCGCCGCAGCCATGATCGTAAGCGACATATTCGTTCCGGTATCGCCGTCAGGCACCGGAAATACGTTCAGCTCATTGATCATCTCTTTTTTCGCCTCGATATTATGTGCGCCTGCCAGAAACATCTTCGCAAGCATCTTAACATTTATAGATTTTGTAGCCACTTCTTCCCTTCCTCCTTAGCTTAGTCAATGACTCTTACGCCTTCTATATAGATATTGATCTTATCTACAGGCATACCGGAAAATTCCTCTACCTTGTACTGTACATTGCTGATCAGGTTATCCGTAACTGCCGAGATGCTCACGCCGTATGAAACGATGATATGAAAATCAAGGGCGATATGGTTGTCCTCAGATATCGACACCTGGATTCCTCTCGTAAGACTCTCTTTCTTCAGCAGATGAACCAGGCCATCTTTCATATTCACTGCCGCCATACCGACAATGCCAAAACATTCAACTGCAACCGTACCTGCATATTTGGCAATCACTTCCGAGTCAATTGTAATAATGCCAAGATCAGTATTCATGCATCCTTTCATATCAGAAACCTCCATTTCCCTGTCGTCAAGGTTACAATAACCAAATTTAACATAAATATTATACTCTGTTTTCAGTACTTTTACAATCAGAAACTGCAAAAAAAGAACCAGATTCCATAGAACCTGATCCTTTCATCCGCTCTTAATTAGGCACGCTCAACTTTACCGGACCTTAAGCATGAAGTACATACATACATCTTCTTCGTTCCGCCGTTCTCTGTCTTCACACGAACTGATTTTACGTTTGATTTCCACATCTTTGGTGTCTTTCTATTAGAATGGCTTACATTATTCCCAAAGTGAGCACCCTTTTCGCAAATTGCACATTTTGCCATGACTGCACCTCCTAACGCTCAAAATAAGTCCCTTAAGCGGACCCACAACACTAGGTATTGTAGCATACAAGCCATAATAATGCAAGTATAAATTTTATAATTTCGCCGTACTCAACAGCAAAACAGATTATATCCTGCCAGAATACACAGTATGATGCTGATCACTTCTATAAATGTATTGGGCAGGATCAAAGACAAGATCAGTCCCACGGCAACCCAAAACAGGGCGAACCCGATCACACGCTTCATTAGCCATGCCCCCGTTCCCCTTTTGGATATTCTATGTCAGGACCGCCTGTTTTATGCCGCAGCTTTACCCTTCGGAGTCAAGAATATCCGACACCTCCTGCTCCGTCATCTCATCATCGTCACCCTTAGTGAACTTATCCACCACATCCGGCACCATATCGAGGATCTTGGTGATCGTATCCTGATTCTTGATGTTCACCAGCCTCGTCTTTCCGTTCTGGATGACTAAAACTGCAGACGGCGTGATCTTTCCGCCGATCCCTCCGCCTCCGTTATCTTTTTTGTCGCTGGAAAATGCGCCGGCTCCCAGTCCGAAGGACACATCCACCAGCGGCAGGATGATCGTGTCACCGATATGGATCGCATCACCGACAACTGTCTTTGATGAGATCAGCCCGTCAACGCCTTTGAACAGAGACTCAACCGTCCCTTTAAAATTATTGTCTGCCATATGTTATTCCCTCCCGCATTATATTTTAAAATTTCTGATATCTTTGTAAGTCCTGCGAACATGGCTGCTCCGAAGAAGATTCCATGCAAGCGTCGCAAAGCAATAAAGCCTTATCCGTCCTTTGCCGTACAGCCTTCCGCTGAGCTTTTTTTCCGTAAAGTCCGGACGCAGCGTGACATATTCCCCGAAAAGAGGATAGAGCGGCGCGGCCGCCGCCAGTGTACGCCCTGTCCATGAAGGATCGTCAAACCCGAACTGCACTTCGGCAGCAAACTTTTTCGGTCTCAGCCTCCTAAGCAGCTTAACTGTTTCTTTTTTCGCTCTCCTGAAAGCCCTCATATGAGTCTCGTCCCGGATAAAGCTAAGAAGATTGTCCTTTTTCTCTGCCAGCTCTTTTATTTTATCACAGATATCCCGGATTGTACATTTTATCCTGCTGTATGTGTCTTTAATCTTCCTGACAATGCCTTTAAGCCAGCCGCCGTCTTCACTGTCCCCGTCTTCACAAGCTTCGCGCTGTCGCTGATCTTCCTCTTCATCGCCGGAGTATTCTTCTTCCATACTTTCCAGTATTTCCTGATATATCTTTTTGTCCTCGCCGAATTTTTCTTTAAGCCTCTCACGGTCTTTCTCGTCTTTGCCGGACTCATGCCGAGCTTTTTCATCATTTTCTGAAGCCTGATCATACGCTTCACCTTTGCCGGCCTCAGCCCTGCAAGCTTTTTCATCATACGTTTCACCTTCCCCGGCTTCGCTCCTTTGAATCTCTTCATCACATTCTTCATCTTCGCCGGCTTCGATCCTCCGAACCTTTTCATCATCTTCATCGCTTTCATGCCCTTTCCAGATTTCTTCATTTTTGTTACCCTCCGTACTTTCATTCTGACTGAAGATCTTCTTCCATGCGATCCGCAGCCTCCATTTTAATTTATTTTCTTTATAATAAATATCTGCCCTCACCAGAGAAAACAGCCATGTAACCCGTCCCTTTATCTTCAGCGTGGAAAGTTTTCCGCCGCATTTTGCGTTTACCTCATACCGGACAGGAACAAAAATCACAGTGCAAACCAGTAATACAAGTATACCCAGTATCACCGCCAATATTATCCCTATCACTTTCAACATCAACAACAGTATATGTAGCATCTTAACCTTCCTGCTCTTTGTTCAGAATATAGGAACGAATGTCTGCCCCTCTTGTCTCATTATACACGTTTTTTGCAATTTCTTCCAGTATTTCCAGAGCTTCATCGTAACCTTTTGCGATCCCCACCACAAAATAGTCTCTCCGGGGATAATTCTTCTGCCTGAACAGGTTAGGATCTATGATCTCAAGCTGATTGTTCTTCGTCCCCGGAAGCACGAGAAGACGAAGCTCAAACGGGATCTTTCCCGCCTCAAGCCTCAAGATGATCCGTATTTTTTTCTTCCTCAGGCTCTCTCCCACATACAGATGTCTGTAATATCTCATAAGCATCTCCTAATAATATGCGTCAAACACTTTCTTCGCCACATTTACCGCCTTGGAGGTACCGTCCGACGCCTCGATCACTACGCTCACCGCAAGATCCGGATTATCCACGTTCGCGATGCCGATAAACCACGAATGGTCCTTCTCCTTGTCAGAGCTGTACTCCGCCGTCCCTGTCTTCCCGGCCGTCGTGTACTCAGCATCCGAAAGAACGGATGCCGTACCGTAATCCGTCACACTCTCCATATATTTCTTAAGCCTTGCCGCCTCTCTGGAAGTCATAAGCTCTTTATATTTTTCCGGTCTGTTTTTGCTGACCACCGTACCGGTATGATTCGTGACAGAATCTACAAGATAAGGCTTCATCAGCGTTCCGCTGTTGGCGATAGCCGAGGTGATGAGCGCCATATGATAAGGGCTTACCTGTGTCTGGCCCTGTCCCATGGCCGTCATCATCCGCTCCGCTGTCCCCGCGTGGCTGCCGAGCGCAAATTTACTCTTGTTATAAGGCAGTTCCGACGGAAGCTTCGAATCAAACAGAAGCCCCTTTGTCGTCTTCCTGAATCTTTCTATCTCAAGCCCGCTTCCGATATTGCAGAATGACGTATTGCAGGAGTAGGCAAGGCTGTCCTTTAGATCCACCTCTCCGTGCACCTTTCCGCCGTAACAATGGATCGTATTGCTCCCTGCCTCGATCTTGCCGCTGCATCTGTAGGAATATCCGGCATAGCCGGAATCCTCACGCATAAATTCAAGAGCAGTGATCACCTTAAACGTAGAACCCGGCGCATACTGTCCCTGTGTCGCACGGTTCACCAGCACGCCGCTGTCATCCTCATTCAATTCTTCCCAGTCCTCAGATATGCTATTCGGGTCAAAGTCAGGTTTCGACACCATAGCAACTATTTTTCCCGTACTCGGCTCTATGGCAACTACCGCGCCCTTAGCGCTTCCCAGCGCATCATAAGCCGCCTCCTGTATCTTGGCATCCAGTGTTGTGACTACATTATCCCCTGCATTTTTTTCATCCTTCAATTCATTCTGAAACTTTTCCGCGAAAAATGCATTGGACGTAAGCAGGGCGGAGTTCTCGACAGATTCTATCCCCGTCTTCCCCTTCGCTGTATAGCCGACAACATGGGCGAACATATCCCCGTACGGATATTCCCTGTGCTCCTTCCCGTTCTTTCCAGTCACCGTCTTTGCAAGCACTTTGCCGTTCTTATCCAGTATACTCCCCCGCACGATACGGTCTGCCAGCGAATCCTGCCTCTGATTATAAGGACTCCGGATAAAATCTTTGCTTTCCATCAGGTTAAAGTATACGATATATCCCATCATCACGAGGAAGAGTGTCACAAAGGTATACGTAACCCTAGCGAATTCTTTGTTTCTGACGCGCTCTTTCTTTGCCCGCCGCCTGTCTTCGCGGTTTGCTTCCTTTCTCTCCCGCCTCGTCATCCGGCGCTTTTCTTCTCTTCGCTCCCGCTTCCTTGCCGCCTCTCTTTGCTCGTAGCTTTTCCTGTCTCTGTCTCTCAATCGCCTGCTCCTCGTCTTCCCTTAAAATATAAAGTCCCTGAATGATCCCGAACATAACCACCGTGCTGATGAGTGAGCTTCCCCCGTAGCTGACCAACGGGATCGTCACGCCCGTAAGAGGGATAAACTTTGTCTCGCCGCCAATCGTAAGAAACACCTGAAAGATATAACAGGTCCCAAGTCCCAGTGCAACCAGCTTATAGAACATATTGTGAAGCTGCATGGCAATATTTAAAAACATCACATAACAGCTCAAACAGATCAATATCATACACAGCGCAAATAAAAGTCCCATCTCCTCTGAAATGGCGGCAAAGATGCCGTCCGATGTAGCCACCGGTATCGTCTCCGGCGCCCCCTGGAAAAGCCCCATGCCAAACCATCCGCCGCTTCCGATGGCAAACAAAAACTGCACGATCTGATACCCGCCGGTCTTATACGCAGCCATGGGATCCCTCCACGCCACAACCCGGACCTTCACATGGCTGAACAGATGATACGCGATCACAGAGGCGGCGCTCCCCGCACCCAGCCCTGCGATAATATAAAGCGGCTGTTTCGTAGCTACATAAAGCATAACCAGATATACGACAAATATGATCAGCGCCGCGCCCAGATCTCTCGACACGACCAGTATCAGTACATGAAACGCCGCGATCGCAGTCGTGATCACGATATTTTTAAATTCCAGCGACAGCTTAAAGCTCGACGCCACAAAGAATACAAAGATGATCTTCACAAGCTCCGAGGGCTGTATGCTGATCCCCTTCACCTTAAAGCCAAGCAGAGCGCCTCCTGCGACCTGTCCGAATACAAGCACGACACCTAGCGACACGATACCTGCGATGGCATAGAATTTCCTCCACTCAGACAAGAGCTTAAATTTCCTGATCACAACCGGGACAAAAAGGCTCATCGTAACCGCCGCCGTCGCAATGGCAAACTGCTTCACGGCGCTTGCATAGTCAAGTCTCGTGAGCATGATCATCCCGATACATAAAAGCATGCACATATTGTTAACAACAAGCCTTGACACCCTCGGATAAATGATCGTATACAGCAGTATGACTCCTGCGAAAAGCGCTGCCTGCATCAGATAAAACGCCAGCATCTTAATATCATCTGTCGCCAGATACATGGAGACAAATGCCAGCGCATGGATCAGAAACATAAGCGCCGTCTGCTTTCTCAGCATCCGTATCTTCCTTTCGGGGTCTCTGAACCCGAAGATACTGAAACAGAAAAACACATATGCTGTGATCAGTAAGATCATCAGATATTTTGATAGTTGTATGATAATATTCGCCAATCCTTCACCTACTTCACTCCCCGCCTGAAATGCCCTTTAGTATAATCCATATCCGGCACTTTCACTGTACGGTTTTCTTTAAAGCACTCCTGATATAATGTGATCATCCGTTCTGCCTCCCCGGCAGTCTCCAAAGCCATATCCAGGCGAAGCTCCGCCGGATGCAGATTCTTAACCTCTTCCGCCTGATGAAGAAGCAAAAGCGGCTGACAGTTATAGATCACATTATAACAGTCCGCACAGTAATTTTTAACCGGGAATTTCTTCTGATACCTGTCAGTCAGAGATAACCAGCCGTTCTCTCTGTCACATCCGCCTGTATTTTTCCGGATACAGTTAGCAGTCAGCATAACCGGCTGGCTTCCATACACGATCAGCCCTCCCTCAGTGATCCCAAGCCCGCAAAGCTCTCTGTAATTCAGCTCTGCAGGGGCAAAAAAACGGCTGATCCCCGCACCCTTTACCGCTTTCTTACTCTTCTGATTAAAGACATACAGATTGCAGTCTGACCTGATCTCCTTCGGATATCCCCGCTCCCTAAGCCACTGCAGGCTTTCCCAGTTGCGGATGAGCACCCCGTCAAACAGACAGATCCGTTCCCTGTATAATGCCTCCCATCTTAACGCCGTATCTGCCCGGAAGATATACGGCATGGCAAGAAATATCCTCTGCCCTTGCATCCTTCTCTCCCGCACCGCCGAAAAATCCAGATGCGAATCCACATATACCGTATCTATACGCTCATCTCCAAGCACCAGCTCCAGATGCTGTCTCTCCGATACAAGCACCGACAATTCCGCCGGCTCTTTTTTTCCTGCTCTTTCTTTCAATCCCTCCGGCTTTTCTCTTCCTGTGCTCTCTCTCAATCCCTCCGACTCTTCTCTTCCTGTGCTTTCTCTCAAGTCCCCCGAAACTTTGTCTGCACCAGGGGACGTTTCTTTTTTATGAGCGCCGGTCTTTCTTCGGTATCCCAACAGAAGCTTTTGCTCCAGCATGCTTAACGCGTCTCTGCGCAGTTCATTAAGCGCCTGCATGGGAAGGAATATATTCTCTTCCATATCAATATCCAGACGTTCAAACCAAAACTCTGTATTCCCGGTCTTTCGCATCTGCTTTTCCACACGTTCCGCGTCGACAGGATGCTTTTTAGCTTTCTGCACTTCTGCCCCTTCACACAGGATTTCCAGATTCTGCATCTCAACATACAGTTTAGCACGTTCTCCTTCAGAAAGTATTAATTTCCCATTAATTTTTTCTTGCATTTTATCATGCGGAACAGACAGGCCGCCCTGATCCTCTTCCTTAGGACGGCGCAAAGACAGCATGTCTTTTCCATTATGCCGGTAGTAATAGCCTTTCGTGTATCCTCTTCTCTGATAGCTGCCCTGAAGGATCTTAAGGTCTCTGTCAGACACGGCAAAGTTTTCTTTTCCGCATCTTAAATACAGGTCCGCATATTTACGGTACATACTTACGACAGTATATACATAATCCGGCTGCTTCATACGCCCTTCGATCTTAAATGAATCGATTCCTGCCCCGATAAGCTCCGGCAGCATATCGATAGTGCACAGATCCTTAAGGCTCATGATATCCTGCCTTTTCCCGTCCCCGGCGGCAAACGGCAGTCTGCAGGGCTGGGCACACTGCCCCCGGTTTCCGCTCCTTCCGCCGATCATGCTGCTTAACAGGCACTGCCCGGAATAACAGTAACAGAGCGCTCCGTGCACAAAACACTCAATTTCCAGTCCTGTCTCCCTTTTCATCTTCTGCACTTCGGCAAGGCTCAATTCTCTGGCCGGAACGATACGGTCCGCACCTCTTTCCTTAA
>CATLEM010000061.1 GCA_949916155.1 uncultured Dorea sp. | reverse complement strand
TGAGATCGCAAAGATTCAGTATGCGGAGATTCAGCTCTATCACGGGAGCCTTTATCTGGAAGACGATATCACCGATGAAGAGAGGGAAAAGATAGAGGAAGCATTTGACAGCGAAAAGGATGTTATCCGGCATATCGACGCCAATATGCAGAACATTACGCTGGTGAATGGAAAAAAAGAGCGGAGCGCCTACGTATGCGTGTTAAATCCCAAAGAAGAGATTCCGCACTATATTGATTTCCATAACCGGAAGACGAAAGAAAGCTACGTGCTTACTGACGGCGGCGTGATCGTCAGCGAAAAGACAGCAAAGCTCTTGGAAGTGACAGAGGGCCAGACGGTCTTTATCAAGGATGAGGAAAATGGAAATAAAGAGGTGAAGATCTCCCATATCTGCGAAAACTATATGGGACATTACATCTACCTCACCCCGGCATATTATGAGAAGATATACGGAGAAGAGCCGGAGTATAACAGCATCTTGTTTTCCGTATCGGATGCGGGGGATGCGAAAGGGCTTGAACAGACCGGCCGTCGGCTTCTTGGAAATGACGGCGTGCTGAGCGTGGGCTATACCCACGATATTGAGAAACAGCTTGACGATATGTTGGGAAGCCTTAACCTGGTCATCATCGTCCTGATCATCTCCGCGGGTATGCTGGCGTTCGTCGTTCTCTATAACCTGAATACGGTCAATATCGCAGAGCGGAAACGGGAGCTTGCTACGCTGAAAGTACTGGGCTTTTATAATCAGGAAGTGGGTGCATATGTATACCGGGAAAATATCATCCTGACCCTTATCGGCTCGCTGGTGGGAGTGGGGCTTGGCAGAATCCTCCACCTGTTTATCATAGAGACCGTGGAGGTGGACAACGCTATGTTCGGCAGAAATATCAACCTGCCAAGCTACATCTATAGCCTGCTGCTTACGATCGTTTTCTCAATGGTGATCAACGGGGTGATGTATGTTAAACTGAAACGGATCGACATGGTAGAATCGCTTAAGAGCGTGGAATAAAGAGTAAACAAAGAGTAAAAGAAAAAATGGTGAACAACATCGGGGGCAGAGATTTTTCTGCCCCCGGTTTTTTCACGTAACCTATTTCATCGCCAGTCCGGAAAGAACGGATTTTACATGGTCGATCTCCTGCTGGGAAGCCTTTGCTGCCGGTACATAGTAGCTCTTTTCCCGTGCGACCTGGTAAAGCTTTTCCTGGGACATCTCGCTCTCGTTTCTGATCTGCTTTAAGCACTGCTTAAGTTTTTTGTTCTCTGTCTGCGTGATCATCTCGCCGTAGCGGACGAGCTCGCCGTTTACGCCTGTCAGCGCGTCTGATACCATCGTCTTGTCGTCTAACATAATTTCCCTCCTATAAGAATTTCATCAAATCCTGTTTGTTCTTCATCGCTGAATTTGCGGCATCCTGAAAAAGCTGTTTGACCTCAGGGTCTTTTGCCTGTGCCGCGTAGTCCTGCATCTTGCAGTGGCAGGTGTCAAATCCGCCGATCAGGTGGCGCAGGTTTTGTAAATCAAGAACTGAAATTTCTGACATGGGTAATTCCTCCTTAATTTTCTTTCAGATTTAGTATGCACCGTAAGCTTAAAAAATATGTCTTTCTTTTTTTGAAGCTCTTACCAAAAGCAAAAAAAGATTTTTCATCGGCTCGCAGCAGGCATACATGCATTCCGGATGCCACTGGACGCCGACGGCAAAGGGAAAGACCGAGGATTCGACAGCCTCGATCACGCCGTCCGGGGCGATAGCGGTAGTTTTCAGGGTATCACCGGGCGCTTTGATGCACTGATGATGAAAGCTGTTCACATTGATCGTCTCGCCGCACAGCTTATAGAGCATGCTGCTTTTCGAGACAGAGAGCTGGTGGCAGGCATCTGAGCGGTCAAGGGAAGTTTGCATATGGTTTAATGATTTTTCCGGGCGGAGGGAGAGATCCTGGTAAATGGTGCCGCCGAGAGCAAGGTTTAATATCTGCATGCCACGGCAGATTCCCAGCACGGGAAGCTTGTAGGATAGTACTTTCTGCATGAACCGGATGTGGAAGAGGTCTGTCTTATAGTCGGTGGTTCCTTTTTCCGTCATCAGGTTTTCCCCGAAGAGGAGAGGGGTAACATCCCCGCCGCCGCAAAAGAGGAAACCATCGCATAGCTGAAAATATTTTGTGGAACAGGTGTCTTTCCCGGGACAGGGGATGATAAGCGGGACCGCGCCGGCATCAGAGACGGCTTCCACATAGGAGGAGGTGACAAACTGGCGGTTTCCGTCATAACCGCAAAATAAAATTCCGATAACAGGACTCATAAATATACCTTTCTCATGTTATAATGTAGGGAGTCTTACTTATTAGTTATGAAAGGAAGGGCAGCGATATGAAACTTATTGATCTGCATTGTGATACGATCTGGAAACTCATGGATCTGGACAAGACGGGGGATCTGATGGAAAATGCATGCAGCGTCAGCATCCCGGCGATGAGAAAGGCGGGCACGATGGCGCAGTTTTTCGCCTGTTTTATCTATGCAAAGGACTTGTCAGGCGGGTACGAGGAAGGATACCGCCATGTTAACCAGATGATTGATTTTATGGAGGGACAGATAGAAAAATTTCCCGAAGATCTTGCTCTCGCCTGCTCTGGCGAAGAGGTGAGAAGGAATGATTCCCAGGGGAAGATCTCCGTAGTCCTTACGGTGGAAGAGGGCGGCATCCTGAACGGTGATCTTGAGCGGCTGGATGCACTGAAAAAGAGAGGCGTCCGTCTGGTGACGCCCATGTGGAATGATGAAAACTGCATCGGCTACCCCAACAGCCGGAACCCCTTGGTTATGGAAAAGGGGCTTAAGCCCTTCGGGATAGAGGCAGTCCAGCGGATAGGCGAGCTTGGCATGATCGTAGATGTCTCCCACGCTTCGGACGGAACTTTTTGGGATATCCTGCGCTATGCGGGTGGCCCCGTTGTGGCATCCCACTCGAACTGCCGGGCGCTTAAGGATCACCCGAGGAATCTGACGGATGGGATGATCCGGGAGCTTGCGCAGGCGGGCGGAGGTGCGGGCCTTAACTTTTACGGGCCGTTTTTAGGTACAGACAGCGCTTCTCTGGCGGAAGAGATGGCAGCCCATATTCTCCATATGTTTAAGTGCGGGGGAGAGGATTTCCCGATGATCGGCACGGATTTTGACGGGTTTGACGGGATCGGGCATCTGGACATCCCGGATGCAGGGCATATGGAGAGACTGTGGGATGTCTTAAAGAAAAAGGGCGTACCATCCTCCGCACTTGATAAGATCTGGGGGAAGAACGCCCTTCGTATTCTTGATGCCTTGTCCTGATGTTTGCCTGATAGCCGCTTTTTGGTTTTGTCCAAATAACACAACACAGAGCGGCGGATGCCGTCTATCCGCTCAGGAACGATTACTTACGTTAATGTGATTCCGGTTCTGTCTGGAAAAATTCGGCCGCCTGGCTCTGGAAAAATTCGGCCACCTGGCCGAGGATGATCTCCATCAGGCGTGTCCGCGCTTCGACGCTCGCCCAGCCGACGTGGGGCGTGATCAGAAGCTTTCTGCTGTCTTTGATCTTTCGCAGCGGATTTTCCGGAGCCATCGGTTCTTTGCAAAGGACGTCCAGGCCAGCCGCGCGGATGCTTCCCTGCTCAAGGGCATCACAAAGCTCCTGCTCGACGACGATCGGCCCGCGGCCAAGATTTAGGAAGATGCAAGTTTCCTTCATCTTTGCAAATGCAGCCTTACCGATAAGATTTTCCGTATATTGGTTCAGCGGCGCGTGGACAGAGATGATGTCGGAAGAGGCATAGAGAGTGTCTAAGTCCACCTGACAGTATCCGTCCTGGGGCGCGCTGCCGGACGGTGAGGCGTAGATTACTTCCGCCCCGAAAGCCTGGGCGATGGAGGCTACCCGCCGCCCAATATTCCCCAGGCCGATGATGCCCCAGGTCTTGCCGAACAGCTCATAGAACACCTCTTCAAAATGGGTGAATATGGTATCGTTGGTGTAGCGGTCCTCTTTCACATAGTCATCGTAATACTTAAGCTTTTCCAACAGGTAAAAGAGCATGGCAAAGGTGTGCTGGGCTACGGACTCTGTGGAATACCCGGCCACATTTCTCCAGGCGATCTTCCGGCTGTCCAGATAGTCCTTATCCAAGTTGTTCGTTCCGGTGGCGGTGACACACACCAGCTTAAGCTTATCTGCGGTGCCGATGGTACGCTCATTCACCTGGATCTTATTCACGATGATCACATCGGCATCAGAGACTCTTTCCGGGACTTCATCGGGGCCTGAAAAGGAATATTTTACCACCTCTCCCAGTCGGTCAAAGCCCGATAAGTCTATGTCTTCGCCAATGGTTTTTGCGTCTAAAAATACAATTTTCATGGTTGTCCCCTTTCCTTTGGTCAGTATAAAAACAGTATAATATAACTTCTAATATTTTTACATATTTTTTGCCATTTTTCCTCTTTTCAGAGCAGGATTATTTATGGTAATATGCTTTCCAAGAAAAGGAGTGATAAGCAATGAGAAAGAGAACAGTCATATTTCGGAAAGTGGAAGACATGTTAGACTTTGTCAAAAAAGTCGAAAATTATCCATTTGACATGGATATGAAAAGCGGCCGTTTTACCGTCGATGCGAAATCTCTGTTTGGACTTTTGAATCTTGGGCTCGAGCGGAAGATCGAATTGAAGGTATACGACGAAAACTGCGATGAACTGTTTGCAGACATCGCACCATATCTGGCAGCGTAGTACAGTCAGCAATATTCAGGTAAATATATTTTATCGCCGGTGCAGAGAAGAGAAATATCGGTTATTCTTTGCAGAACTGGTTGAGCAAAGCAGCTCCTTGACGTATAATGGACGTTGAGGGGCTGTTTGTTGATTACTGCCCCGGTGCGTTGCCGTGGGCGGGCTTTCAGGCCGTGAACCGTGCAGCGGACAATTTATATTTACAATCGCAGCAACCGTGAAGAATGGAGGAATAGGATATGATTTATAAAGAGTTTCAGGAGTTAAAGCTGTCGGCCCTTGGGCTGGGCTGCATGAGGTTTCCGCTGATCGGCGGGAAAGAAGAGCAGATTGACGAGGAGAAGGCGGCGCAGATCGTAGAGCAGGCATTTGCTCAGGGCATCAATTACTTTGATACAGCGTGGGGATACCACGGCGGGAACTCGGAGACTGTCATGGGAAAGCTCCTGGAAAAGTATCCCAGGGAAAATTTCTTTCTGGCATCCAAATTCCCGGGATACGACCTTGACAATATGCCCAAAGTCGAAGAGATCTTTAAGAAGCAGCTTGAGAAATGCCGGGTGGGATATTTTGACTTCTATCTGTTCCATAATGTGTGCGAGATGAATATCGACGCTTATCTAGATGAGCGGTACGGTATTGACAAGTATCTGATGAAGCAAAAAGAGAACGGTCGCATCCGCCATCTGGGATTTTCTGCCCATGGGAATGTAGACGTGATGAAGCGTTTCCTTGAGCGCTACGGCGACCATATGGAGTTTTGCCAGCTTCAGATCAATTATATCGACTGGAATTTCCAGGAAGCGAAAAAGAAGGTGGAGCTTCTGAATGAATACAAGAGTCCGGTGTGGGTGATGGAGCCGCTCCGGGGAGGGAAGCTTGCAAAGGTTCCCGAAGAGACAAAAGAAAAGCTGAAAGCACTCCGCCCGGAGGAATCTGACCCGGCATGGGCGTTCCGGTTCCTGCAGTCTCTTCCGGAAGTTAAGATGATTCTTTCCGGCATGTCAAGTCTTGAACAACTTAAGGAAAATGCAGAGATATTTGCGGAGGAAAAGCCTTTGGATGATGAGGAGATGAAGGCGCTGTTGGAGATTGGCGACAGGCTGATTAATGGTGTGCCCTGCACAGAGTGCCGCTACTGCACTAGTCACTGCCCCAATGAGATCGATATCCCGGCGATGCTGAAGCTTTATAATGAACATGTATTTACCGGCGGCGGTTTTCTTGCCCCGATGACGGTTCAAGCGCTCCCGGAGGGGAAACGCCCGGGCGCGTGCATAGGGTGCAGAAGCTGTGAGGCGGTTTGCCCGCAGCAGATCAAGATATCGGAGGTTCTGGCTGATTTTGCTGAAAAGCTGGTATAGCGGAGAGTGATATAGGAGAGGATTACTCAGGAATTTTGCTGAAAAGCTAGTATAGCGGAGAGTGATATAGGAGAGGATTGCTCAGGAGTTTTGTTGAAAAGCTTGTATAGTGATATGGTGAAGATTGAGTGTTAGAGAGGAGTGTTCAGGTGAAGAGAGAGTTAGTGATTGTTTTAGACTTTGGCGGACAGTACAACCAGCTTGTGGCAAGGCGCGTCCGCGAATGTAACGTATATTGCGAGATATATTCCTACAGGACGGATATTGAGAAGATCAAGGCGATGAACCCGAAGGGAATCATCCTGACGGGCGGCCCGAATAGCTGCTACGAGCCGGGTGCGCCCACGTACTCCAGGGGGCTTTTTGAATTGGGGATACCGGTGCTTGGGCTTTGCTACGGCGCGCAGCTTATGACGCATGTGCTTGGCGGGAAAGTGGCGCGCGCGGACGTAAGGGAATACGGAAAGACAGAGGTGCTTATCGATAAACCGCAGTCAGAGATCTTTCAGCATGTGCAGGAAAAGACAGTATGCTGGATGAGCCATTTTGACGCGATATTTGGGACTGCTCCGGGTTTCGAGATTACTGCCCATACGGCGGACTGCCTGGTGGCCGCGGCGGAAAATGAAAAGGAGCGTCTGTACGCGATCCAGTTCCATCCAGAGGTACTCCACACAGCGGAAGGAACAAAGATGCTGTCTAATTTTGTGAGAAATGTCTGCGGATGCGCCGGAGACTGGAGGATGGATTCCTTTGTGGAAGAATCTATCCGGCAGATTCGGGAGAGGGTCGGAGACGGAAAGGTGCTCTGCGCGCTGTCGGGAGGCGTTGACTCTTCCGTGGCGGCGGTACTTTTGTCTAAGGCAGTAGGCGAGCAGCTTACCTGTGTGTTTGTAGACCATGGTCTCCTCCGCAAAAATGAAGGAGATGAAGTGGAGGCTGTGTTCGGACCTTCGGGCGGCTACGACTTAAACTTTATCCGGGTGAACGCGCAGCAGAGATTCTACGATAAGCTGGCTGGCGTGAGCGAGCCTGAGAAAAAGCGGAAGATCATCGGAGAAGAATTTATCCGCGTATTTGAGGAAGAGGCGAAGAAGATCGGAGCCGTGGACTTCCTCGTGCAGGGAACCATCTACCCGGATGTGGTGGAAAGCGGCCTGGGCGGAGAATCCGCGGTCATCAAATCCCACCACAATGTAGGCGGACTGCCGGATTATGTGGATTTCAAGGAGATCATCGAGCCACTCCGTGACCTTTTTAAGGATGAGGTGCGAAAGGCAGGGCTGGAGCTTGGGATCCCTGAGTATCTGGTGTACCGCCAGCCGTTCCCAGGGCCGGGGCTTGGCGTCCGAATCATCGGTGAAGTGACTGCCGAGAAAGTGCGGATCGTGCAGGATGCCGATGCCATTTACCGGGAGGAGATTGAGCGCGCAGGGCTGGCAAGAGGCATCGGGCAGTATTTCGCGGCCCTTACTAATATGCAGAGCGTCGGAGTTATGGGCGACGAGAGGACATATGACTATGCGGTGGTGCTTAGGGCGGTGAATACGATAGACTTTATGACGGCAGAGGCGGCAGAGGTGCCTTATGAAGTGCTCAATAAGGTGATGAGCAGGATCATCAATGAAGTGAAAGGGGTTAACCGGGTGCTGTATGACCTGACGAGTAAGCCGCCGGGAACGATAGAACTGGAATAGCGGATATTTTGACCGTGAAAAGTAACCATTATTATTTGAAGGCGAAGGACGATTTGACAGAAATGGGGAGGAAAGCCAGTTGGAGGATAAGATAAGGGACATTTTTGGCGATTGGAACGAGACAATGATATGGTCCTGCCTGCAAGGTGTGATGGGGAAGATATATACGAATGATTCAAATGACGCGGCAATGGCGGTATTGGGCGATTTCATCTTTTATGCGGGACGGCCGGACGGAGAATTTGTCCGCTTCAGACCGGAAGGTCGCGACCGGGATTTCGCAATCTTGGTTCCCCAAACTAACGCGTGGGCTGAGCTGATTGAATCAAGCTGTGGAAGCCGGGCAAAAAAGGTTACAAGATACGCGATAAAAAAAGAAAAAGACATATTCAATGCGGACGAATTAAGGCGGGCGGCTGAGAGCCTGCCAGAGGAATATGAATTAAGAATGATAAAAGACCAGGAATACGCCTTGTGTCAGAGCACCGGCTGGGCAAAAGACCTGGTTTCACAATTTAAGGATTATGATATGTATAGAAACCTGGGATTAGGAGCGGCTGTATATAAAGGCGGTGAACTGGTATCAGGCGCATCCTCTTACAGCAGGTATAAGGAAGGTATTGAGATAGAAATAGACACTAGGGAAGACCACAGAAGAAAGGGTCTGGCATATGCATGTGGGGCAAAGCTTATATTGGCGTGCCTGGAAAAGGGGCTGTACCCAAGCTGGGACGCGCACAATAAATGGTCGGTAGCATTGGCTGAGAAGCTGGGTTATCATTTTAGCCACGAATATACGGCATATGAGATGAGCGGATAATATGGTAAGAACGGCAGTCTGCGTACAAGGAATACGGGTGATGATAGGTGCTTGTGTTTGTTATGAAAGCAAAGGCTACAGGACGGTTAAGCGTGAAGAGGTAAAATGCGAAAGGGACGTTGTCCTTGTATACGATGTGATGGAGAAAATGCTTGTCTGACAGAGAATATTAAAGGGTGATATGCGGTGAAAGTATGTACAATAGGCACATTTATCTGCTATAATGGGAAAATACCAAATAGATAAGGAGACATTATCCATGAAACAAGATTTAATAGTTATTCTGGATCTTGGCAGCACGCAGAATACGGTGATTGCCAGGGAAATCCGTGACCTTGGCGTATACAGTGAGATTCATCCTCATGACATCACGGCAGAGGAGCTGAAAGCATTTGATAATGTAAGAGGAATCATACTGAACGGCGGGGAGAACCGTATCGTGGACGGAAAGCCGGTGGAGATCCGGGAGGAGATCTATGAGCTGGGATTGCCGATGCTTTCCATTGATTATCCTCAGTCAAAGTGTGAGGAGCAGTTTAATGAACTGCCAGGGGAAAAGGCTCTGAAAAAATTTATCTTTGAGATGTGCGGCGCAGAGGCAAACTGGACGATGAAAAATTTTATCGAGGACCAGGTGGAGCTTATCCGCCAGCAAGTGGGCGACAAAAAAGTGCTGCTGGCGCTGTCCGGCGGGGTGGATTCCTCTGTGGTAGCGGCGATGCTCATAAAGGCGATCGGGCAGCAGCTCGTATGTGTCCATGTAAACCACGGCCTGATGCGGAAAAACGAGTCGGAGAGCGTGGTAAAGGTTTTCCGCGATGAGCTTCACGCCAACCTGATCTATGTAGACGCGTCTGAACGTTTTTTAGGAAAGCTTGAAAACGTAGCAGACCCGGAACAGAAACGAAAGATCATAGGCGGTGAGTTCATCCGTGTGTTTGAGGAAGAGGCAAGAAAGCTTGAGGGAATCGACTTTCTTGGTCAGGGCACCATTTACCCGGACATCATCGAAAGCGGGACAAAGACGGCAAAGATGGTAAAATCCCACCACAACGTGGGCGGTCTCCCGGAAGACTTGAAGTTTGAACTGGTTGAGCCGTTAAAGCAGCTTTTCAAGGATGAAGTGCGCGCCTGCGGCGTGGAGCTTGGACTTCCTCACGACATGGTATACCGCCAGCCGTTCCCGGGACCGGGGCTTGGCGTAAGATGCCTGGGGGCGATTACAAGAGACAGGCTTGAGGCAGTGCGCGAGTCGGACGCGATACTCAGGGAGGAGTTTGCAAAGGCCGGCCTTGACAAAAAAGTATGGCAGTATTTTACTGTAGTGCCAGACTTTAAGTCGGTGGGCATGAAGAACAATGCGAGGGTGTTTGAATATATGGTGATCATCCGTGCGATTAATACGATTGATGCCATGACTGCATCTGTAGAGAAGGTGGACTGGGATGTGCTGGAGACCATAACGAACCGGATACTTTCTGAGGTGGAGAATGTGAATCGGGTGTGCTACGATATGAGTCCTAAGCCGCCGGCTACTATTGAGTTCGAATAGTAAACAGAAAGCCGGGAAGCCGCATAAATAGCGGACTTTCCGGCTTTTGATGTGGGGTGTGATACCTTTTTGATACCTAAGTGGTATATTTTGATATATGGATACGATCATATTTATTAACAAGTTTATTATAACGTAAATCAAGTGCTTGTAATTCATTGATTGGAAATAGCTTTAATAGTAATTTATGAAAAGTTTTGTATGCTCCTCTGACAGGTTTTTCTATTGCAAAGAAAAAATTATCTTTTTTCTTTTTTTCAATTGCTGAAAAATATGTTTCAAAACGAGTGATTATTTCTTTTAAATAGTTGTGAAAAGCTAATCGTTGTTCTGCCGTAAATGAGGAAGAATATTTTTGGTCAATATTATAGTATATACCAACCTGCCTTAAGACATAGGATAATCTAATCTCAGCATTACTGTTGTCCATAAGCAAACGATGAGCTTCTGTAAGCTTATCAAAATCAAAAGAAGCATCATAATTAAGTATTTCTGTCAACAAAAATCTTGCATAATGTGTATCTAGTTGAAAACTGTCAAAATTCTCAAGAGAAGCAGCATAACTATATGCATTTTCAAAGTAAATATTTGCATCGGTATGCATGTTTAAATTAAGTGCAGTAATTCCAAATTGAAGCCAAAAGAAAGGATTATTTTTTGAATAATTTTGGATATTATTATAGAAATTATATATATCCTTATCCCTTTGTTTCCAATCAGAATTTCTTTTTCTTCCCCCAAAAATTTCTATTAAATTTGATCTGGATATCAATTTCTTTCGTATTATATCATAATTTTGAGACAATGATTTGAAAGAATTAATATATATTTTTTTTAACAGCTCTGATATTAATGTATAATTTTGGGTCGTACGAATAATGTACTGTGAAAAAATTGAAGATCGAAGTTCAATATCATCAGAAGTACGCAAAAATAATTCTTTAAAGGTTGAACTTAATGACAATTTTTCTATTTCAGCATAACTAATTTCAGTTAAGTGAGCTATTTCGTATCCTTTTAATTTAAAATTACTAATATTACATATAGATTGAGCAAGAATGTATTTTTCCGTTTCTTCGTTTCTAATATCATTAAATATTTTGTCCATCTTTTTGGTGATAATTTTCGAGTCTAACAACATATAAAATATAGAAGATAATCGATTTCTATATTTATTATTTATTAAAGCATCTTTTTGCGTATCTGAAAGTGTTGAATTGCTCCCCCAAAGGTTGTAATCATTTAATAAAGATATTAATCGCGGTCTATCTTCTTCAGAAATAATTTCTATGTTTACCACTCCTATATCATTAAGAGAAAAATGATAGTCTGTTTCTAAGTGATCAATTAATATATCACTGAGAGATGAGCGACTAGTGGCTACAATTTTGATGTTGTCAGGAAAATCTATTGAGAGTTCTTTAAATATCTGCATATGCAAATCATAGTCATCAATAAAAATAATATTACAAGAAGACTTTCTGCTTCGTATAATACGTAAATCTTCTTGTATAAATTTTGTGGAATTTAAAAAATAAATATTGTTTTCTTCAATAAATTCACTTGCTAGGTAGTCAAGAAAAATACTCTTTCCATTTCCAAAATTAGAGTGTATTATACAGATTTTTTTGCTTTCTAGTACTTTTTTTACTTCTTTAAGTGATTCTTCTCTTTTTACATACAAAGGATAAGTGGTTCTAAAATCATATCGATTATATTCACCATATACAAGTAGGTTTAGGACATCATTAGGTGTGATTTTCTTTCGGACATAATTATTAACAAGAATTTCTTGCAATCCCATTAAATTTTTCTCTCGTTTTGTTGGAGTATAGGATGATTTTTCTAATAAAATAGCATCAGCAAGTCCAGTAGCCTCTATTGGATAAAAATTTCCCCATTTATTAAAAAGATAGGTTTGATTACTGCTTATATCTGCTTGGTCGATAAATATTGATTTATCATATATTTTACTATGCATGATTTTTTGTAATTCTAAATCATATTTCAGAGAATAACCTACAAAAATAATTGCCTTACAGTTATTGATGTCATGTACAAATTGGTCTCCCCAATGGGAGTCTAAAAAGCCTTGCTTTAGATAGCTTTCGTTAGTGATTTTAAATTCATTATAAAATTTTTCTGGGGTTATTTTAATTATATTCCCATTCATGTGAATAATTGAACTTTCAATGTTGTCAATGGAATATTTAGGTATGGTTGCTGTAATTGTTTCTCGCTCAATATTTTGTTTTTTTGAACTTATTTCAATAATATTATCATAATTAGTAGTATAAATGCGTAACCATGGCAGTCCAATTATTGTATCCTGTACAGGTGTAGATGCTGTGCAGATTAAGCGCAATTTTAGAAAAGATATTAATGCATCAATTCCTTTCCCTACCATTGGGTCGTCAATAAAACGTTCAGATATAAGAGCTAAATCATCACTTCTTTCGATACCAAGTTCATTACACATTTGAAAAGAAAGATTTGAGGCAGTAGGTAGTATTTCGCCTAATTTGTTTGTACCGCCAATAGAAAAGCCGGCACCTAAAAATAAAATTGCATTTCCGTCTAAAGCATGTCTTATAGCAATATTAAGTTCCATTTTAATTCTCCTTTCGCCAACTATAGCTACATTTTTTATCATCTTTTCCATTATAATCAACTTTACTACTCGTAGCAGGCCAGTTGATTTTCCATTCGAAATACTCGTCCTCTGAAATTTCTCCGCTTTTCAACTGCTCTTTCCGCAGACACCATTCCCGCATGAAATCATTGACTAATCCATACTCTAGCCACATACCTACCGGAGCATGAGCAGGCCAGTCGTCATTGTCATAGTAACGCACCGACTTATCATCAGAAGCGTTGCATTTGCCGGGATTGCGTACAAGCTGAAATAAATGGATCATGCTGCGGTCATCTTCATCAAGCCAAAGGAATGTAAGCATAATATCTTCGGCACAACCGGGAGTGACACCAATAAAATGGATATAATTGACGTTCAATATCTTTGCCATTTCCATTAGAGTGTTGTTTTTGGGAACACGATAGCCGGATTCATACTGTGCGATACGAACATCAGCATTGCGTTCCTCATATCCCAATTTCAAGCCT
>CATLEM010000060.1 GCA_949916155.1 uncultured Dorea sp. | reverse complement strand
TTCGCCTCTTCTACCTCTTTCAATTGTTCTTCTGTAGGTTTTTGTCCACTCTCAATAATTAATATTCTGGTCATAATAAAGCTCCTTTTCTGCATTAGTTGCAAGTCTGGCTGAAACTAATCGAATTGTTTCTTTTCGCTCTGTAAATACTACAAACAATACATCTCCAACTTTCCCTATCGCAATATATCTATCCTCTTCAACACTATGCTCAAAATCATACATCTCAATATAATAAGGATCTTCAAAAACATATGCTGCCGTTTCAAAAGAAATCTTATGTTTCTCTTTATTTATAAAGTTCTTATGTTCGTCCCACTCAAATTTCATTTTTGACTATTCCTTCATTAATTATTCCATGCTAACAGTATACCATTAAATAGCAAGCCCATCAATTACATTTTTCCTAATTACTTTTCAAATCTGCCAGACACTGTCTAACAAATTCAACAAGGCAAAACCCCCTGCAAATGGCACATCCACACCACTTGCAAGGGTTCTCATTCTTATCTCTATTCGCCTTATTTCGACAAATTTCTACTGATTCATCTGTTTTGCGAACTTTCCCTTTTCCCTGTCCCGGTCACATATCCCCGGAACTATGTATTTTACTGGCTTTGCAGTGATTTTTGACTGTTCTAAAATAGCGGCTTTTCAACCGTATCCCCCAAATCCATAAACCATATTTATCATACTTCGAATATTCCTATCAAATCTACATGAAATGCATAATACTCTCAAAATGAGCCTTCATATAGACACTTCAATCTAAAGAATCCTCTACCTTACACTTTTCCATTTCAATCAGCTTATTAACAACATTAATAAAAATTTCTGTATGCTTCGCGGCTATATTAAGGTTCCGTTTTTCGTACTCAGTATAAATCCGCTCCAAACGCACCTTTAATTCCTTAAACCCATCAACCGTTTTTTCTATTTCCACATCTGGCATACTGGTATAATGCTCCCACATTCCCTCAAAATATCCAGGAAACACACATTTGGAAGCATTATCTTCATTCTGAAAAGCACCTGCTGTTACTTCTGCCATCTCATAACTAAAATAATCAAACCGTTTGTTATGTGATTCAGAAAATGCCTGTCCGGAATTCTCCTTCATAAGTTCTACATATCGTTTACGATTCCTATTAAACATTAATACTGATTTCTCATGTAACTTTCTTATCAGTTCATATGTATCCCATTCATCTTTTGTAAAATACTTTTTTTGGTCATTGCTTATATACATTCTTGTGCGTGATTGCTCAATGCCTTGCTGCAGCAAAAAGTCTATTTTCTTTTTTAATCCAGTCTGTATTTTAGACCACTCTATATCTGGAACTGGTGCCTGATATGTTCTTGCCAAATACGAATTCTGAACAAAATTCACATATTCATCAATTGTCAGCTCTCCATTATATGCCATCTGTAAGATCTCAGGAAAACCTCTCTCTATGACTTCTTCCTCAATGTCAATAATTCTATGTGTACGAACAATGTCTTTTGGTTCCATTGCTCTATCTCTATCTATTATATATTTTATTTCTGCATCAATATCTTCCGAATTCCATTCTCCTGTCCTTATCCATCTTATAACCGCTTGCAAAATATACTTAGAATTATAGAAACCCGGATACAAGATCGACAAATTCCCATCGCTAAGTAATGTTCCGTATCTTTCATTTTCCTCTAAAAGCCCTGCTCTGAAAGCCATTACATATGTCAAATATGACCAAAGCCACTTTTCATTACAATTTATCCGTTCTTTACTCATCCTATCATACACACGTTCAAAATCTTGAAGTGCACATTTTATACTGCGAATATTATGCGGACGTCTTTTCAAAATTGAGCTACGCCTTTGCTCTTCTTGCTCTTTCTCCTCTCTGCTGCCATATCTGCGATCTTGAGCGATGGCTAAACTATCTAAGGACATGCCATCCACCATAGTTCCAGAAAAAATAGTCGTAATATTTTCAATGTTATCCTGCAAAAGCTTCTTATAATTTATATTCCTACAGGACATTTCTTTAATAATCCCTTTCATTATTTCAGCATAATCTGGAATATAACGCACTGTACGCTGTATTATTTTCTCTTTAATTTCTTCATAAAGAATTTCTCCTATAGCTACATTATTTATTTTTTCTTCGTTTGCCACAACAATCGTATTAAAATGCTGGTTTTCACAATAGTCATTAATACATCCCAGTAAATCCCCCTTTGGCATATTTGCCCTCTCTAAATCATCAAATACTAAAATTACTTTTTTATTTTCTATTACTGGAGCAATTGAAATAAAATCAATAATATTGACAGACAAAATACTATTTCCAATATTTTTTACCGTATCCGGAAAACAATCTCCTACTGTTGAAAATACTTTTTTAGCAATGTGACCAACTTTATTCAACTTCTGGGAATTTTCCTGTGATACACCTTTTTCCGCACCCCATGCTGAAATCCATTCTTTTTTCACATCTGATTTTAATTCATCAATCGAATTTAAGCCAAACAAACTAACACGAATAATAATGTATGTATCCCTAAGCGCATCTTTCAGATCATGGTCAATCAAATATGTCTTTCCACATCCCCATTCACCAGTCAGCAACATTGCGCCTACAGGCTGATTTTCTTCACAATAATACTTTAATTCTTCCAATGTATTCACTATTTTTATCCTCTTTCTAATCACATAACATTTTATATATTACATTCTTCAAAAAAACCGGAGTAATTGCAAATACCTTTTCTGATCAACTTCTGATTCTCTTTCACCAAATATCTTAAAGCGGTTACAATCACTTTGATAAAAATCAAGAACTTTTTCCACGTCTTCACAGTCTAAATACACAACACCTCCACCAACACAATATTGAACATGCTTCAGCAACTCAAATGTTAAATCCATCAATTCATTCCCAGTAATTGAATATTTTTCTGGGACTGCATTATTTTTTCCAAACTGTGCAATTAAAAATGCAGAAATATTGTATTTATTGGTATCCTTGTCCAAAGTTGCATATCTCAACAGTTTCTTACGAGTTGTATTGCTAATATCGGAATTCGTAATCTCGATAGCTTTATGAGATAACGTATAAATCCCTACAAGAATATTTTTCGCCTCACTCGTTCTCTTCATAACAAGATATGTAATGGAAAGTTTCCTCTGTGCAAAATCAATAGATTTATTTCGTACAAAATCTTCCACTTCCCTATTTAATGGACACGAAAAATCGGAGAGAAGTCTTAACAATTCCTCCTCTCCGATTGCTTTAAGCATATCCTGAATATTTACTGCTATACAATCATTCATTTTCTCTATTCTCCATTCCCATAAACTTACGTATTTCTCCTATATTAGTAACTAATGGAATAATTGGTTTAGAAGGCCGCCTTTCCGGTTCATGCGCCGAAATATCTAATGCTTCTGCAAAATCTTCCGCCTTTTGGGGATCTGTAATTTTTATATTAGTAAGTATGCTTGATGTTGCCATATCAACACCTCCTCACGAATTAAAACCTATTCTTATTTCTTATTTCTTACATTATATGCAAAAAATAAGTAAATTGCAATATTTTTTGTAGACAGTCTCTGCTCATAACTCCGTCGATGTCTTTTTAAATATTACCATAGGAAATATATAAAACCCCTGCAAACAGCGCATACACGCCATTCACAAGGGGTTCTTCATTCAAAATAATCAGGCAAACTTCGCCTTATGCATTCATCTGAGCCGCAACCTCAGCCGCAAAATCCTCTTTCTTCTTCTCGATTCCTTCGCCTGTCTCAAAGCGGATAAATCTCTTAATACTTAAGTTTACACCGTTTTCTTTCGCAACCTTCTCTACATACTTGCCTACGGTAAGGTCACCGTCCTGAACGTATACCTGATCTAACAGACATACCTCTTTAAGCTCTTTGTTCAGACGTCCGATAATCATCTTCTCGATGATATTCTCGGGCTTATTCGGGTTCTCCTGTTTAGCCTGCGCAAGAAGAATCTCTTTCTCCTTGTCAAGGTATTCCTGTGACACTTCATCGCGGGATACATACTTCGGAGACATAGCTGCAATCTGCATTGCTACATTCTTAAGGCATTTCTTTACTTCATCACTTGCAGAATCAGTATCAGCATCTACAAGCACGCCGATACGTCCGCCGCCATGAATATAGGATACGATACATCCGTCAGATTCTAACTTCTCAAATCTTCTGATGCTCAGTTTCTCTCCTATTCTTGCGATCTTAGCGATCAGAGCATCATTTACTGTCTGGGACGCATCTGCAACCCACGCTTCAGCAAGAAATGCATCCATATCTGCCGCTGATGTTGCAAGAACCTGTTTCACTACATTTGCAACAAAATCTCTGAACTCATCGTTTTTTGCAACAAAGTCTGTCTCTGAATTAACCTCTACGATCGCAGCTTTTTTGTCATCGACAACGTCTGCCATAACGATACCTTCTGCTGCGATTCTTCCGGCTTTTTTAACTGCCTTGGCCTCTCCGTTCTTTCTTAAGAACTCTACGGCCTCATCCATATTACCATTTGTCTCGTTAAGAGCCTTCTTGCAGTCCATCATACCTGCACCTGTCATCTCTCTTAACTCTTTTACCATACTAGCTGTAATTGCCATCTTTCTTTCCTCCTAAAATACGTTTCTTACTCTTCAACAACAGCTTCTTCCTCTGCTGCCTCGTCATAATACGCCTCGTCATCACCTGTCATTCCCTGATTAGCCTCAACAACTGCATCAGCCATCTTGGACACGATAAGCTTAACTGCACGAATCGCATCATCATTGCCCGGAATCACATAATCAAGTTCTTCCGGGTCACAATTCGTATCAGCGATACCGATAAGAGTAATTCCAAGAGAGTGTGCCTCCTGTACACAGATTCTCTCTTTCTTAGGATCAACCACAAAGATAGCATCAGGAATCTTCTTCATATCCTTGATTCCGCCAAGGTTCTTTTCCAGCTTCTCCCACTCTTTCTTAAGCTGGATAACTTCCTTTTTCGGAAGAACATCAAAAGTTCCGTCTTCCGACATTCTCTCAATGTCCTTAAGACGTGCGATTCTGCTCTTAATTGTCTTGAAGTTGGTAAGCATGCCGCCTAACCATCTCTCATTTACATAATACATCCCACAGCGCTCAGCCTCTGTCTTGATCGCATCCTGCGCCTGCTTCTTCGTTCCTACGAACAAAACTGTGCCGCCCTCTGCTGCCACATCAGCTACTGCCTGATAAGCCTCATCAACCTTCCCCACAGACTTCTGCAGGTCAATGATATAGATACCGTTCCTCTCTGTGTAAATGTATGGAGCCATCTTAGGATTCCATCTTCTTGTCTGATGTCCGAAATGAACACCTGCTTCTAAAAGTTGTTTCATTGAAATAATGCTCATATTATTTCCCTCCGTTTGGTTTTTACTTCCGCATATGTGTAAGCCGTTGAAACCAGTCTTAAGTCTTAACAAGAACCAGCACCCTCTCGGGCAAACGTATGCGTGTTTATTGTAACAGATCAATGATAACATAGTTGTACAGCAATTTCAATACTTTTATGGTAGAATCTTATAGTTAATACAGTATGAAAGGCAGGTAACTAACAGCCTGCCTTTTCTCTTCTATATATAATTGTCTTCCCTCTTAACTTCTGTACTTCTTACCAGTATCTTCTCACTGCCAGCACTGTGCGGTAATTTGCCGGTGATGATATCTTGATACCGCCTCTCGGATACGGAGCGCTGTTAGATGCATGCACGATCTTATTATTTCCTATATAAATAGCCACATGCCCGCTGTAGCAGATAACGTCGCCCGGCATCCTGTCAGCATAACTTACAGACTTTCCTCCGCTCCTGATCGCACCGGATGTTCTCGCCGTCGAAATCCCGAATTTTCTATGTATCTGCTGAACGAACCCTGAACAGTCAATACCGCCGGTCAGACTGTTGCCGCCATACACGTACTTATTACCGATATAGTTGCAGCCCATATCCGCAATCTGCTGGCCTAAAGAAGCATTACCTGTCTGATTTCCTCTGTCATCATCCCGGTCATTATTATCCTCCTGCTTCTTGCCGTCATCTCTATCGTCTTTTTTATCGCTGTCATTATTATCCTCCGACGGTTTGGATTCATCCTTCTTATTATCCGAAGAATCTGATCCTGAAGTATCCTGATCGTCCTGATGCCTGTTATCATCCGGCTGCGGATCATCTTTCGCCTGCTGCTCTGCCGCTGCCGCTGCTGCAGCCTCTGCTGCCGCACGCTCTCTTTCCGCCGCCTCTGCTGCTTCTGCCGCACGCTGCTCTTCCTCTATACGTTTCAGCTCTGCTGCTGCCGCTTCCTTCGCCTGATTAAGCTGACTGTCAAAATCAGCAATCTGACTGCGCATCTGTGTCAATGTGGACTCAAGATTCTTCTTCTGCACCACCATCTCATCAGACAACGCCTGCATCTCCGCCTGGCCTTCCTCCAGGCTCTCCTTAAGGTCAGCCACTTCATTCTTAGTCTCTACATACTTATCCAGCATCTTGCGGTCATAATCATGAACCTTCTGTATGTATTCTGCCTTGTTTACCAGATCAGCATATGACTCAGCATCAACGAGGGTGGAAAACATCCCCGCATCTCCCTCTTCGTACATATATTTGATACGAAGCTTCATATCTTCATACTGCTGCTTCTCCTGCGTCTCGGCCTCCTTAAGATCACTCTCCGCCTTAACGATCCTCTTTTCCTGCGTCTCCATGTCCTTTTGCAGGGCATCATAGTCTACAAGAAGTCCGACAAGCTCATTATTCACACTATTCGCCTGTGCCTGTGCCTCACTCTTTTTCTGTTCGAGCGATTGCACCTGCGCTTCTGTCTGTTCCTCCACCTGATTCTTCTTCTGTTCAAGCGCTTCCAAATCTTCCTGAGGTGTGGCCAGAACAGGTGTCACAATTAAAGAACTCATCACAACAGTTGTGATGAGCGTCTGCAATAAACGTTTTTTCATATCCTCACCCATCCTATTAATCATACTAAATCTACTGTTAATTTGTTATACGCCCCCGCATACTCAAAGACAGGATACTACATTTTTTATTCTTTTTCAATGTTTTTGTTGGAATTTCCAAAAAATTCAAAAACCCTTTACATTTACTTTACACGAAAAAAGGGCAGTATTCCTACTGCCCAAAACGCTGTCACACAACCAAAATCCGTGTTGGTAAAGTAATTTCCGAATCCCTTACCAGTATCTTCTGTACCATGCAGCTCCGCCGCGGACAGCAGATACTTTTGCAACCTTTACTACATCGCCCGGCTTCGGAGCATGGATCATGTTCCCTCCGCCGATGTAAATACCCACATGCCCTGCATAACATACCACATCTCCGGGCTGCGGGCTTGATACACTCTTTCCGCCGCTCCCCTGGGATCCGGAAGAATGAGGAAGACTTATACCCGCCGCACGGTGACAATACATTACAAGACCGGAACAGTCAAATCCAGATGGCGATGAACCGCCTGTCACATAAGGTACTCCTGTCTGTCCGTAAGCCGCGCTGACTATCGCGCTCGCCGCCGAAGCTCCTCCGCCCGATGAACTACTGCTGTCACTGCTGCTTCCTCTATTGTCATCCGCATCATCTTTATTTCCTGACGGGTTACTGGTTCCTGCACTGCCATTATTGCTGTTATTGTCATTACCGCTGACTGTGCCGCTGTCACCATTATTACTGCCGCTATTATTATTGCTGCCGCTGTTATTTCCGGAAGTACCCTCGTCCTGACCGGTCTTATCTGCAGCCTCAGCAGCTTCTGCCGCCTGGCGTGCTCTTTCCTCTTCCTCAGCCTTGCGGGCTGCTTCCGCAACTGCTTCCTGAAGCTGTACATCAAGGTCTGCAACCTCCGCACGCTTTGAGACGATCATCTCATTCAGATCTTCCTCCTGAGTCTCGTACTCTGTCTGCATGCTTTCCATATCTTTTTTATCTTTTTCAAGCTTTGACTTAAGATCCGAAATCTTCTTTTTTGTCTCAACATACTCATTGAGCTTCTGTCTGTCATATGCGTGAACCTTCTGAACATACTCTGCTTTATTCATCAGATCCGAAAAATCCTTAGCATTCACCAAAGCTTCAAGGGCGCTCGCATCCCCCTGTTCGTACATATACCTGATACGAAGCTTCATATCTTCATACTGTTGCTTCTCCAGCGCCTTCGCATCACCAAGTTCGACTTTCGCCGTATCAATCTCTTTACTTGTCTCGATCAGATTCCTCTCGAGCTTGTCTATCTTCCCCACAATCTTTGTAAGCTGGGCTTTCAGAGAGTTGACTTCTCCCTGTGCCGATTCCTTGCTTTTTTCTAACTGATCTACTTCAGGCGTAGCTGAAACAGGCATAACAATCAATGAGCTTGCTATCGCAGCAGCCAATATCTTTGTCCCAAATCTTTTCATTATAATATCATCCTCAAAATATGTATTATATAGGCGCAAAACACCCATATCCAGTATGATTATAACTCCTTCGATTTGCTTTTGCAATATCTTTTATTATTTTTTAGCTATTATTTTTGCCTCCTACTGGATATCCAAATTCGTATACCCCATCAGGCTGACATCCACTTCCCTAGCCGCTTCCCGGCCTTCCCGGATCGCCCACACCACGAGGGACTGTCCCCTGTGCATATCCCCGGCGGCAAATACATTCCTTACGTTGGTACTGTATCCGCCCTCCGGCGTCGCTACATTCGTCCGGCCGTTCACCGACACGCCAAAGTTCTCTGTCACATACTCCTCGCTTCCAAGGAACCCCGCCGCGATCAGCACCAGATCGACGTCCACCGTATATTCGCTCCCAACGACCTCCGCCATCGTCATGCGCCCGGTCTTTTCCTCTTTCTTCGGCTCAAGCTTGACAAGCGTCGCCTTGCACACATGGTTGTTCTTGTCTTTATGAAACTCTTTCACCGTCGTCTGGTACACTCTCGGGTCAGCGCCGAACACCGCCGCTGCCTCTTCCTGACCGTAATCCGTCTTGCACACTCTCGGCCACTCCGGCCATGGATTAAGTTCTGTCCGCTCATCCGGGGCTTTCGGCATCATCTCAAGCTGGAGCACCGACTTCGCCCCGTGACGCATGGAAGTACCCACGCAGTCATTTCCCGTATCACCACCGCCGATGACCATCACCCGTTTTCCTTTTGCGGAGATGTAAGTGCCGTCCTTAAGCTTCATCTCATTTGCCCAGAGCGCCTTCGTCGTGGATTTCAGAAAATCCACCGCGAAATAGATGCCCTTCGCATCCCTCCCCGCTGCATTGATATCCCGGGGCTTGGACGCTCCGCAGCAGAGGATTACCCGGTCATACTCCTTTATAATAGAAACGGCTTTCTTCTCCTTCCCTACGTTGCAGCCTGTCACGAAAGTGATTCCTTCTTCTTCCATAATCTTAATCTTGCGGTCGATGATCTGCTTTTCCAGCTTCATGTTGGGAATACCGTAGCGCAAAAGTCCGCCCGGCTTATCCTCCCGCTCAAAGACAGTGACGCTGTGGCCTCTGCGGTTCAGCAGGTCCGCAGCCGCAAGGCCGGAAGGCCCGGAGCCGATCACTGCCACCGTCTTCCCGGTGCGCACTTTGACCGGCTTTGCCGCTGCGTAGCCTTTTTCATAGGCATTTTCGATGATCCCGTACTCGTTGGCCTTCGTGGACACTGCATCTCCGTTAAGGCCGCAGGTACACGCGGCCTCGCAGAGCGCCGGGCACACCCGGGAGGTAAATTCCGGGAAATTGTTAGTCTTCTTTAACCTGACATATGCCTCCTCCCAGTTGCCGTGATAGATCAGGTCATTCCACTCTGGCACCAGATTGTGCAGGGGGCATCCACTGGCCATCCCCATGATCATCTGCCCCGACTGGCAGAAAGGCACGCCGCAGGACATACACCGCGCCCCCTGGCGCTCCTGCTCTTCTCTCGGAAGCGGCGTATGGAACTCCCTGAAATGCCTGATCCGCGACTTCGGCGCCTCCGCTTCTTTATCCTGTCTTACGTAATCCATAAATCCTGTCGGTTTTCCCATCTCACTCACCTCCTAAAATTTTCCTTCTTTTCTCTCATAAAATGCTTCTATCTTCGCCTGCTCGCTGCTCATGCCCTGCTCCTCCATCTGAAGGATCCTGGTCATCATCTTCTCGTAGTCCACCGGGATGATCTTCTTAAACTTCGGCAGGTAATCCGTAAAATGATTGAGGATCTGTTTCCCGATCTCCGAGTTGGTATAGGACACGTGCTCCTCGATCATACTCTTTAACTCATTGACGTCGTACTTGGACGTCACCTTCTGGATCAGCACCATCTGCTTGTTCACATTCTGGTAAAGGCTGCTCTCAAGGTCAAGCACATAGGCTACTCCCCCGCTCATTCCCGCGGCAAAGTTCTTACCCACCTTTCCGAGGATAGCCACGCGCCCGCCGGTCATGTACTCGCAGCCGTGGTCGCCCACGCCCTCCACTACCGCCAGGGCGCCGGAATTGCGGACCGCGAAACGCTCGCCCGCCACGCCGTTGATAAACGCTTTGCCGCTGGTCGCCCCGTAAAGCGCTACGTTTCCGATGATGATATTCTCATCGTGTTTATATTTTACGCCTCTCGGCGGATAGACGATAAGCTTTCCGCCGGATAAGCCTTTTCCGAAATAATCGTTGCTGTCCCCTACAAGCTCCAGAGTCAGGCCGCCGGGGATGAACGCGCCGAAGGACTGTCCGCCCGCGCCTTTGCACTTCACCACGTAACTGTCCTCCTCAAGCCCTTCCGGATACCGTCTGGTAATCTCTGAACCGAATATCGTGCCGAAGGTACGGTTTATGTTGCTTACGTCCACCTCGATGCTTCTTTTCTGCTTCTTCTCAAGAGCCGGAAGGAGCTTTTTCACCAGCACGCGCTCGTCAAGGGTTTTTTCAAGCTCAAAATCAAACACCTTCTTCGGGTTGAAGATCATCGGCGTCTTTGTCCCCTCATAAGGATTATAAAGAATCTGGGACAGATCAAGAGCCGCCGCCCGGTCAGAAAGCGGCACATCTTTGACTTTCAGAAGGTCTGTCCTTCCCACCAGTTCGTCGATGGTGCGAACGCCAAGCTTTGCCATGTACTCCCTTAGATTCTCCGCCATGAACCGCATAAAATTCACCACGTACTCTGGTTTCCCGGTAAACCGCTTTCTCAGCTTCGGGTTCTGGGTAGCCACGCCCACCGGGCAGGTATCCAGGTTGCATACCCGCATCATGACGCACCCCATGGTCACTAAGGGCGCTGTGGCAAAGCCGAATTCCTCCGCGCCGAGGATAGCCGCGACAGCCACATCCCGTCCGCTCATCAGCTTGCCGTCCGTCTCGATCCTTACCCGCTCCCTTAAGCCATTCTGGATCAGCGTCTGGTGTGTCTCCGCAAGGCCAAGCTCCCAGGGAAGCCCGGCGTTATGGATAGAGCTCTTCGGCGCCGCTCCCGTCCCGCCGTCGTACCCGGAGATCAGGATAAGCCCCGCCCCTGCCTTGGCAACACCAGCGGCAACCGTGCCCACGCCTGCCTCCGACACAAGCTTTACGGAAATCCTCGCGTCCTTGTTGGCATTTTTGCAGTCGTAGATAAGCTGCGCCAAATCCTCGATCGAATAGATATCATGGTGGGGCGGCGGCGAGATCAGGCTCACGCCAGGTGTTGAGTGCCTGGTCTTCGCGATCCACGGATATACCTTCCCGCCCGGGAGATGCCCGCCCTCTCCGGGCTTCGCCCCCTGCGCCATCTTAATCTGGATCTCTTTGGCGCTCACCAGATACCTCGAAGTCACCCCGAAGCGCCCGGACGCCACCTGCTTGATCGCCGAACACCGGTTGCTTTCTAAGCGGTCGATCTCCTCGCCGCCTTCACCGCTGTTAGACTTGCCGTGAAGCTGGTTCATGGCGATGGCTAACGTCTCATGAGCCTCCTTGGAGATAGAGCCGTAGGACATGGCACCTGTTTTAAACCTGGTGACAATAGCATCCACGCTCTCCACCTCCTCGATCGGCACGCCTTTCTTCGGATAGTTGAACTTAAGCTGGCCTCTCAGGTTGATGTGCGCCCCTTCTGCATTTACCATCTCGGTATACTGTTTAAACAGGCCGTAATCCCCCCGCCTCGTCGCCTGCTGGAGCATATGTATCGTCTGCGGGTTGTAAAGATGCCTCTCGCCGCCGCTCTTTAACTTGTGCTGCCCGACGCTGTTTAAGGACAGGTCAACTTCAAGCCCCAACGGGTCGAAAGCCTCAGAATGTCTCTCCACATAATCCTCCGCGATCTCCTCGATGCCGATGCCGCCCACGCAGCTTACCGTATCGGTAAAATATTTCTGGATAAATGCTTCCTTAAGCCCGATCGCCTCGAAGATCTTCGCACCCTGATAGGACTGGATGGTAGAGATACCCATCTTGGACGCGATCTTCACGATACCGCCAAGCACCGCCCGGTTATAATCATCAACTGCCGCGTAGAAATCCTTCTGCAGCATATCCGTGTCGATAAGCTGCCGAATCGTCTCATGGGCAAGATAAGGATTCACCGCACAGGCACCGTATCCCAAAAGCGTCGCAAAGTGGTGCACCTCCCTGGGCTCGCCGGTCTCTAAGATAACTGCCACGGAAGTCCTCTTCTTTGTGCGGACCAGATGCTGCTGAAGGCCGGAGAGCGCAAGCAGTGACGGCATCGCCACATGGTACTCATCCACGCCCCTGTCGGAGAGAATCAGGATATTGGCACCGCCCCGGATGGCACGGTCCACCTCTACGAACAGATAGTCGATTGCCTTCTCAAGCCCGGAATTTTTATAGTATACGATGGGAATCTCCGCCACCGTAAATCCTTCCGCTTTCATATTCTTGATCTTCAGAAGATCTGTATTAGTCAGTATCGGGTTCTCCACCTTGAGCATCTTGCAGTTTTCTGCCCTCTCCTCCAAAAGATTCCCGTCCTCGCCGATATACACTGTGGTGGAAGTGACGATCTCCTCACGGATCGCGTCGATCGGCGGATTCGTCACCTGAGCGAACAGCTGCTTAAAGTAGCCGAACAGGTTCTGGTGCTCGCCGGAAAGAACCGCCAGCGGCGCATCGATCCCCATAGCCGCCGTTCCCTCGCCGCCATTCAGCGCCATATTCAAGATTGAGGATTTCACTTCTTCATAGGAGTAGCCGAAAGCCTTCTGAAGCCGCCTGCACTCCTCTGCCGAGTAGGACGGCACGCTCTTGTTTGGGATCTTTAAATTCTTAAGTTCCAGGAGGTTACTGTCCAGCCATTCGCCGTAAGGCTGGCGG
>CATLEM010000059.1 GCA_949916155.1 uncultured Dorea sp. | reverse complement strand
CATCACACCTTTTCTGAAAAGAAAAGCATCCTCATAAAATCCCCACAGGATGATTACTACAAGCAGCACTGCGACTATCACGCCAAATACCGTGCGGTTCATGATTACCTTTTTCAGCTTTTTAAAAGCCTTAATCTCTGCCTCCGCCTGCACCTCGTCAATTTTCAGATACTTCTCCGATTCAAGCTCTGCCTTCATCGCATACAGAAAATCCCTGCACTCCGCGCACTCCTGCACATGCTCCTCCACCGCGCGCCCGCTCTCTTCACTTGTCAGCCCGTCCACATAGCTGGGCATCAAATCCCTTATAATTCCGCATTCCATCATAAATCCGTCACCCTTTCACTATTTTCTGCTTTGCCCGGTAAAATGTCACCCTCGCCCAGTTTTCATTTTTCCCGAACAGCTCCCCGATCTCCCGGAAAGAAAATGCGCCTGTCACTCTGAGGAGCACTACTTCCTTCGCTGTCTCATCTAAGACATGCACCTTCCGGAACAGCTCCATCTTCTCCTCCCGGATGCTAAGCTCCTCGTCCGGCGCTTTATCCGCAGATGCCATCTGCTCATCGAGGGGGCTTGTTCCCTTCTTCTTTCTCCGCTCTAGCTCCCTGTACCAGAGATGCTTTGCAATCTGGCACAGCCACGTTGACACCTTGCACGTTCCGTCGTACTTGTCCGCGCAGCGCACCGCCTGGTAGAAGGTCTCCTGGGTAAGCTCCTCCGCCGTCTCCCCGTCATAGCACAGAGACAAAAGAAAGCGGTATACCGCCTGGGCATGTTCCTTGTACACCGAGTCCATATTCAGCATTTCCTCACCTCGCTTTACCTGTATATCCGAAAAACCACATATTCGTTACATGTTTTATATTTATTTTTATATTTTAGCCAATTTTAAAAGTGCTGCCAACGATGACAGCACTTTTTTTCTTTTTATCTTCTCCACTTACAGCCTCTTCTCAAAATTCCCGTCCACCGAGCATCCTTCGGTAAATATCATAAACGCATTGGGGTCTATGCTGTGTACGATCTTTTTGATCTGGGTCACCTCATACTTTGATATGAGGACAAACAGGATGTATGACGTGCGGTTCGTATATGCGCCCTCGCCGTCCCAGTTGGTCACCCCGCGCCCGGTCTGCTCCATGATTGCTTTTGATATCCCCGTCTTTTTTGTAAAGATCATCACGCTCATATTGATATTCTGAATATGTACCCGGTCAACGGCGACAGAAAGCACCGTCGCGTAGATCAGCGAATAGATGACGATCTCAATATCGAACAGGAACATGCAGATTCCATACACGAATATATTCATGATGATCGTCACTTTTCCCACACTGAAATTGGGAAATTTCTTCGCACAGCACAGCCCGATGATATCCTGTCCGCCCGCCGACGAACGCCCTCTTAAGACCAGTCCGCTGCCAAGGCCGCAGACGATCCCGCCGATGATACACGCCGTCAGATAATCCTCCACGATCGGCACTTTCGGAATCGGGATGATCACAAGAAACGCACTCATCATACCGGTCATGATAAGCGTCTTAACGGCAAACTCCTTTCCCAGCACACGTAAGCCCAGATACATCAGCGGAATATTAATTGCAAAATAGATAATACCTGTAATATTCGCCTCCGGAGGTATAGGCAGATGAAGCCCTCTTGTCAGAAACAGTCCGGCAAGCTGCGAAACTCCCATAAACCCTCCGCTGTAAAATCCCATCGGAACGATCAGCAGATTAAAGCCGAGACAATAGATCAGATTGCCTCCAACAGAATATACAAGCTGTTCCATCCATTCCTTTTTCTTTGCATCGATCAGATTACTCATTACTTGATTCCTTCTTTCTTTATTGCTTCATCTTCCCGCTATTCTTTAAAAAAGGTCTTAACAACCGTAAAACATTGCCTATTCTATCACCTGTTTTTCCGATTTACAACCGCTTTATCCAACCTGTTTTCTAATCCTGTCATTACATTTTGTAATGACTGCAGCTCCACTTTTTATCCGGTATTCACAAAAAACTACAGCTCCGGCTTTACAGAACTGCAGTTTTTTCTTTCCCTATTATCTTTCCCTGATCTGATGATCTATAATATCTTTGACAAAAATTCTCTGAGCCTTTCATCCTTCGGATTTTCAAAGAACTCCTCCGGCTCTGCCTGTTCCTTTATCTGCCCTTCATCCATGAAGACAACTCTCGTTGCCACTTCTTTGGCAAAACCCATCTCGTGGGTAACAACTACCATAGTCATCCCGTCTCTGGCAAGCTTTTTCATCAGCTCCAGCACTTCGCCTACCATCTCTGGGTCAAGGGCCGATGTCGGCTCATCAAACAACATAACCTCCGGATCCATGGCCAAAGAACGCACGATAGCGATCCGCTGTTTCTGTCCGCCGGAAAGCTGAGACGGATAAGCATTTGCCTTTTCCTCAAGTCCTACCAGACGCAGAAGTTCCATCGCCCGTTTCTCCGCTTCTTCCCTGCTCTTTTTCAAAAGCTTTACCGGCGCGAGAGTTATATTCTGAAGGATAGTCCTATGCGGAAACAGGTTGAAATGCTGAAATACCATCCCCATCTTCTGCCTGTGCTTATTGATATCTACTTTTTTATCTGTGATATCCTCGCCTTCAAAGATCACTTTCCCTCTGGTCGGTTCCTCCAAAAGATTCAGGGAGCGTAAAAATGTGGACTTTCCGGAACCGGACGGTCCCACGATCACCACTACCTCGCCTTTATGTATCTCCTCGGAAATGCCGTTAAGGGCATGCAGTTCTCCAAAAATCTTATACAATTCTTCAACTCTGATCAAAGTATCTCCGTAGTTAGTGGTCACTGCTTCTCAGCCTCCTCTCCAGGATATTCACAAGCTTTGTAAATATAATTACCATCGCAAGGTAGAGTATGGCAACCGCTGTCAGAGGCATAAACGCATCGTAGGTACGGCTCCTGATGATGTCGCCGCCCTTCGTAAGATCCTGAAGCGCGATATAACCGGACACGGAAGTCTCTTTAAGAAGTACAATAAACTCATTGCCAAGCGCAGGAAGCACATTTTTAAACGCCTGCGGCATAATGATATACCGCATCGTCTGAAAATAGTTGAATCCGAGACTCCGTCCCGCTTCGAACTGCCCGCTGTCCACAGACATGATCCCCGAACGGAAAATCTCCGCCACATAGGCTCCGGAGTTGAACCCGAACGCCATCACTGACACCACAACCTTACTGATATCCCGAGAGTCTCCGAATATAACAAAATAGATGATCATAAGCTGTACAACCACCGGCGTCCCGCGGATCACCGTCAGATACAGCTTGCACAGAGCGTTCAAAACCTTAAGCTTTCCCGTCTTATCATAGGTAGAACGTACAACCGCCACCAGAAATCCCAACACAATACCTACGATAACCGCGAAAAACGTTACCTGCAAGGTCGTGATAAGACCATCCGCGATATACTGCCACCGGTCGTCGGTAATAAAATTGTCTATAAACTTCTCCTGCAATTCCTGAAACATACCTTATCCCTATCTGCTGTTACTCAGCATCTGACTTAATATACTTCGCGACGATCTCGTCAAGCTTTCCGGAGTCTTTTAAGCTTTTAAGCGCGCCGTTCACCTTCTCTAACAATTCTTCGTTGTCCTTCGCGATCGCGATGGCATACTCTTCCTCGGTAAATGCCTCGTCTAAGATCTTAAGGCCCTCGGCATCTTTCACAAATTCTTTTGCCGGTTCTCCGTCGATCACTACCGCGTCAATCTTCTCCTGTATCAGAGCCTGTACCGCTTCAAAACCTTTATTGTACTGCTCAACCTCAGCATTCTCGATATCACTTGCGTAAATATCTCCTGTAGTTCCAAGCTGAACCCCTATCTTTTTGCCGGTCAGATCATCAGGCCCTGCAATGTCGCTGCCCTCTTTTACAATGACAACCTGTGTTGCCTTCGCGTATGTGTCAGAGAAATTCACATTCTTAAGGCGGCTCTCTGTCACAGTCATACCTGCCACACCGATATCCGCCTTTCCGCCCGTAACCGCCGGAATGATAGACTCAAACGCCATATCCTCTATCTTAAAATCCATACCAAGCTCTTCGGCAACTGCCGCCGCCATCTCTGCATCGATACCTACGATATCGTCACCATCATGGAACTCATAAGGCGGGAACTCTGCATTAGTCGCCATGACAAGTGTCTGCTTCTCATCTGCGCTCTCCTCTTTCTTATCGCCTTCATCCTTGCTGCCGCATGCTGCCATAGAAACTATGCATGCCGAAATCAATAACATACTGATCAACTTTTTCATATTCATGATTATCTCCTCCATTTTTTGCATAAAAATACATTACAGCAAATATTCTATCATATTCCAAATAAAAAGCAAGTGGATTTTTCTACATATTTTCACGAAAAACCCACTTGCCAGTATGCATATTTACACAAATATCATTTGAACCAATGTCACGATCACGATCAGCGCACCAAGTACGATCCGGTAATATCCGAATACTTTAAAATCATGCTTTTTAATATAAACCATCAGAAACTTGATCGCTACAATGGAGACCGCAAAGGATACTGCACATCCGAGCAAAAGAAGTCCAAGTTCCTGTCCTGTAAATTTGAAGCCGAATTTCAGCAGCTTGATAAAGCTGGCACCGAACATAGCCGGAATCGCAAGAAAAAAGGTAAACTCCGCCGCCACTTCCCGGGAGATTCCGATCATCAGCGCCCCCACGATCGTCGCCCCTGAGCGGGAAGTACCCGGAATCAGCGCAAGCATCTGAAATACACCGATCCACACCAGCATCCCTATGGTGAGATCGGAAATCCTCCTGACAGAAGGCTTTTTCCCTGCGTTGCGTGTCTCGATAATGATGAACAGAACGCCGTATACGATAAGCATGATCGCCACCGGGAGCGGTTTATAGAAAATCTCATCCAGGATATCGTTAAACGGTATTCCGATCACAGCCGCCGGAACTGACGCGATCACCACCTTGATCCACATCTGCCAGGTAAGCATCTTCTGCTTGTTCGTCTTGGACGGCGCGAAAGGATTGAGCTTATGGAAATACAGCACTACCACCGCCATGATCGCTCCGAGCTGTATGACGACATTGAACATTTCCATAAATGCATCGCTTAGGCCCGGTTTAAGCAGATCCCCCACCAGGATCAGATGTCCCGTACTGCTCACCGGCAGCCATTCCGTAATCCCTTCTACTACTCCAAGAATAAATATTTTTAATACGTCCAGCATATCTTCTTCCCTTTCTTGTTAAATCTTCTTTATACTTTTATTCACATTCCGCTCAGAACATATTTTTCTACGGCTTTTGCTACTCCATCCTCATCGTTGGACAAAGTTACCAGATCAGCGGCTTCAAGAACAGACGGAACTGCATTCGACATAGCAACACCGCATCCTGCCTTCCGGATCATCCCGATATCGTTCAGACCATCTCCGAACACCATGATCTCTTCCCTGGCAATCCCAAGCCTCTCTGCCAGCCAGAGAAGGGCGGCTCCTTTGTGCACCCCTCCTGCATTGACCTCGATATTCAGGCTGAGAGCTCCGGTAACCTCCAAATCCCCGAGAGCTTCTATACGCTGCCACGCCTCATCCCTTTCCTCTCTGTTCAGGAAAAGCGCCTGCATCTTATCGAGATTCCGTTTCTCCTCATCCAGTTTCGCGCGGATGTCTTCAATGGGAATCCTTGTTGATACCATATACTCAACCATAGCCGGAGATGTCACATACTCCCTGATGCGAGACAGAAAAGCCCTCGGCATATATCCCTGCCCGTCATAATATACATCTCGTAGTGTATCATAATCTTCAAAAATATCCAAGATTTTTCGTGCTTTTTCGAGCGAAAGCAGGTTTTCTTTTACTGATACGCCGTCTTCCACGACTCGTGCCCCATTTGAAGTGATCATATATCTTATCCCCTCAAAATCGGCTATCTCCCTCGGCACGCCCGCAAGCGGCCGCCCGGTAACTGGCAGCACGGTGATCTCCTCCTGTATTGCTCTTGTCAAAATCTCTTTTGTATACACAGTCAGCCTCTTATCTGTCGTCAGCAGCGTACCGTCCAGATCAAAGCCAACCATCCTGAACTTACCCTTCATAGACTGTCAGCTCCTCCTTCTCCTTTAAAAATACAAACACCGTGTCGGTAATCCGGTCTGTCCCTGTCTCATACGCCCGCCTGCCGTGCAAAAGCATCTCCTCTACTACTTTCTTCTGGCCTGCAGGTGCAAAAAGAACCGTATCTTTACATGGTACCATGATCACAAGGTCATCCTTCAGTTTATTCACACACACCTGCCAGATATGCTTAAAGCATATAGCACTTGCTTCATGAATCCCATCTGCGATGATACTGTACGCACCGTCCCATGTATTGCCGATCACAAATTCCACATCTCTTACCAGGTTTTCACAGGCAGTATGATACACCGCCTCTATATCAATATCCGGAGAAAGCATATTGTCCGTCACGATCTCATAATTGTCCCCGTCTCGTTTAATCGCAAAGACCACCTTCAGATCCCCGGCAAATGCGATTGCTGCTGTATTCTTTGACAGCCGTTTCCCATTCAGGGCATGACTGTCTTTAAGCTCATTTTTGACCCATGGATAAATCCTGTCCCTGATATTCTCATAACGGTAAAGGGGTTCCTCATATTTCTTCATCATTGTATATTCCTTTCAAGTGCAGATTATTATCTATTTCTTAAATATTCTATCAAAATTTGCTTTATCATGCAACGTGATGTATAATAAAGATGATTTTGCGGTTTTATCCAATTATCATGCACTAAAAACAGAAAGGAAACTTGTATGTTAAATAACAGATATCATCGTATACGCAGGGTCTCTGCCGGTATTCTGTGCGCTGTCACGCTCACTGCTTGCGGCACTCCGGTATACGCCGCACCCGACTCCTCGGAGCTTGAACAAAAAACTACCGAGCTGCAGGATGACATTGATACCATGCATAACGAACTTGACGCCTTAAGCAGCAAACTTGAAGATACATCGTCAAAAGTAAAAGAAAAAGCAAAAGAACTCGAAGCCGCCGGACTCGATCTTGCATCTGCAAAATTAAATGAAAAAAATCATTATAAAGCTATGAAGGAACGGATCCGGTTCATGTATGAGGGCGGAAACCTGTCTCTTCTCCAGGTCCTTCTTTCCTCCGAGAGCATGGCAGAATTTCTGAACAATGCAGAATATGTAACCATGATCAGCGATTACGACCGTGATATGCTGACAGAACTTCAGAATATCCGTGAGAATGTTGAAGAAAAACAGGACAAGCTGAAAAAAGAGCAGGAAGAATTGTCCAGGCTTGAAAAAAAATTAAACAAGCAGCAGGAAGACCTGACCTCTAAGCTTTCAGAAACATCAGGCCAGCTTGAAGAATACACCTCAAAGCTTGAAGAAGCTAAAGCTGCCCAAGCCGCTATTGATGAAGCTAAAAATGCAGATACCGATACGATCGTACTTCTGGCTGCCATCCTTGAATGTGAAGCCGGGATAAGCTATGAGGGCATGATCGCCGTCGGAACCGTCATTATGAACCGGGTAGGAAGCGCCAAATTTCCGAATACGATCAGAGAGGTTATCTATCAGTCCGGTCAGTTCTCTCCGGTCAGGTCCGGGAAGCTTGATGAAGTACTGCAAAAAGGGCCTATGGAATCCGCCTATAAAGCTGCCAAAGCCGTGCTCGCCGGAGAACGGAACAATCAGGTAAAAAAATGTCTTTTCTTCTGGGCATCTTACACCGGTCATGAAGGAATTGTCGTGGGTGATAATGTATTCTGGTAAACGGGTATTTCTGATATCCTCATTTGTTCTCCATTGTATACGGCAGTTCCTGCATACACAATACACATAATCACAAAGAGGAATTACGAGCCATCCGGCCATAATTCCTCTTTATTTATTCCTCATTATTATTCGTCATTATTCTTCCGCCACATCTATCCACTGCATCAGGAAATCTTTCCCCAGTTCATTCTCTTTTTCCAGCTGCGATGCCGCTATGATCGGAAGCCACCGTTTTACATACTGTTTTGCCGTATCACTTTTTTTGCAGAACAGATCCAGATAGAGATCTGCTTTCTCCTGATCCTCTAATGCAAACAGAAGATAGGTCATGGCTGCGTCTGCACTGGCATTTCCCTGAGTCGCATGTGCCCAGTCAATAACCGTCATCCTGCCGTTTCTTTCTACGATAACATTGCTCGGATTAAAATCCCCGTGGCACAGCTTCGCATGCTTCGGCATACCTTCAAGCCTCATCAATAACTCATACCGCTGCGTCGCATCAAGAGCGGTCAGACTGTTTATCTGTCTTTTTAATTTTTCCCTCATGGGATTAAGAAGCGGTGCTCTTTTTTTATGCATCTTCAACTGAATCTCTACAAAACCGGCCATATACTCATTAAGCCTTTCCGGATCAGCCCGCATCATCTCCTCTAATGTCTTTCCTGGCTTATACTCGATGACGATCGCCCACTTCCCGTCAATCTGGGTAACCTCTTTAAGCTTCGGGATATCAAGCTCGGTCTCCTCAACCCTGACCGTATTTAATGCCTCGTTGAAGATTGCTGATTTCGGATGTATTGTCTCGAAGATTTTCACGATTCCCTCGTCCGTCTTATACACCTCTTTATAGGAACGCTTCACAATCAGTCTGCTCTTATCCAGTTTCATCATTTTGTCCTCCTTCCGGCAAGTATCCTCTAATCAATATCATACCAGATGATCTCATTTGCCTTAAGACTCACATCAAAACCTGTCCCATCCCCTTTATACACCGTCGTCTGCTGCGGCTCATAGGTATTGTTCACGACGCAGTATTTTCCGTTCTCCACGTAAGCATGTACCTCTGTGTTGTAATTATCAGAAAACCACCGGCGAAGTTCTCCTTCACTGCCGCAGGACCAGAGAATCGCCCGGTACAAAAGCCTGCTGTTAGGAAAACTGTAGGGAAGTCCGCTGATATAGACGCCCCGTCCTTTACCAAATTCCCTCACCGCTAACTGCACGCTTTTTTCTTCTGTCTTTATGACCGTCGTCTTATCAAGGGCGAAGATATCCTTTTTCCCTTCCCCGAAATCGATCCTGCCTTCGCAGTCCTCCGTAATAAAGTGGTCATGCTCCTCCCAGTTGTATTTATCCACATTCAGGGTGAACCCGGTCTCCTTCTCCACGCCTAAGATTCCGGAAAGCTGGAAGAACCTTCCCTGCCACTGGCACGCCGCCGGCTCGCCTACGCCGATAAAGCCACCGCCCCTTAAGACGAACCTTTTCACCGCCGTCATCACCTTCTCATCCTTCCAGTTCTCCCCGCCGGAATACGCGGTATAAGCATCCCCCACGTTCAAAAGTACGTCGATGTCATCCAGAACGGAAGGGTTCTTCCTGATGTCGTCAAAACTTAAGAAGCGTACATCAAAGGGCGCGCCGCTAAGGCTCTCGATAATCCCCGCGTAAGAATAGTTCTTCTGGTGATAGATGGCGTGGTGTACCATATGGTTCCCCCAGGCGCGCATCTTCCCCCAGCTGTTTAACACGGCCACTGTCTTTACACAGTAGGCCTTCGTCCCCCTGATATTCTCATATAGCGTCCGGAATTCGCCGCAGACGCTCTCCACATAGTCGATGAACTCCGGAAACGCAAGCGCCAGCTTAAGATACCCGCCGTATCCGATCCGGTCAATAGGCTTTCTGAGTATCGCGCGCCTTGCCGTCACCCAGTTTACTTTCGCCTCCTTCACCGGATCTCCTCCCTCGCAGAAGGTGTCCGGGAAGAAATAAGGAAGAAATCTTCCCTCTGTATATTTCACCCCTTCAATATCACTGATCAGGCGGAGTGTGGCGCCGTTTCCCACGCTCCCCACCACCGCGTCAAGTCCGATACTCTTAAACTCGTCCATAAACGGCTCCATGCCGATCCAGTGGTCGCCGAGGAACATCATCGCCTCCTTGCCGCACTCGTGGGTGATATCTACCATCTCCTTCGCAAGCTTCGCTACTTCCCTGCGCTGGAACGCCTGAAAGTCCAAAAACTCTTTTGACGGGATCCGGTAGGTATTGTTCATGTAGCCCTGGTCGATAATGTACTCCGGCCGGAACTTATAACCTGCCTCTTTCTCAAACTGCTCTAAGATATACGGGCTTACCGACGCAGAATAACCGTACCAGTCCACATATTTTTCTCTGGCAAGCTCGTCGAAGATCAGCGTGAACTGGTGGAAAAATGTAGTAAACCGGATCACGTCGATGTGCGGGTTGTCCTGAATATATTTTCTCAGCCGTTCCATGGAAAACGCCTTCGTCTTCGGCTGGCGCACATCAAAAGTGATCTGCTTTTCTACGTCTTTCCAGCCGTTCGTCACCGCATTGTACATATGCACCGGATCCCACATGATATAAGCCAGGAAGCTGACCGTATAATCATGGAGTTCCTCTGCCGGAAAGATCCGCACATCCCCGCTTTTCTCATCATATTCCCACCTTTCAGGCGAAACCGCTTCCCCTGTGGTCCGGTCAATCACCTCCCACCATCTGCGGATATCGTCCCGGCTGTTGACCGCCAGCATATCCGGGTACAGGTGGTCCATCAGATGGATGCGAAGCTCTTCTCCCACAGCCGTATAAAAAGGTGTCATAATGTACATCTGCTGGATCTCGTCAGGATTTTTCTTCGCCCACTCGTTGTCCTTTCTTGTCGTATAGTAGGTAGAATACACCTTCGCATCCACACTACGCAGTTCCTCCGGGTAATCCGTCCCGTCGCAGTCCCGGATAGCATCCGCTCCCCAGCGCCTCAAAAGCTCAAGTGTCTCCTCCACCACATCAATATCTGTAGGAATCGTGACTCTCCCTGTTTTCTCTTTATTTTTCATCCTCTCTCCTCTCTGTTTCATACCAACTGCAATCTGTCTCAAAAACTACTGTCTTTAGTATAATACATCACAAATTTCTTTTGCAACTAATGTTTTATTGTATTTCTCCGATATATAACGTATAATGGAAATACCTACAGTATTTACCAGGCTCCTCCCGGATATTTTAAGCCTGGATCAATAAAGGAGAAAAATTATGAGGGAACAAAAACAAACCAAAATCAAAGCGGCAAAAGCAAGAAGGGGGAAACGGGGGATCACGCGGAAGCTGACAAGTGCTATCGTAGTGACGATCGCGGTCATGGTCGCGGTTCTTCTGTTTATCGTGTACAACAGAGTCTCCGACGCATTGCTGGAAAAGAGCGAGAAGCTGCTCACAGAAACTACGGATAAGGCGCTTCAGGAAACAAGTGCCTGGATCAACAAGACCGTAACAAGGCTTGATATGCAAAAAGACACTATCGAATATGAAAACATGGACATTCCCGAGATAAAGGAGTACATCAGACACACCGTAGACGAAGACAGCGCGTACCCTGCCGGGCTTTATGTGGCTCTGAACGACGGTTCGCTGTATCATGCATCATTCGTACCTGGACCGGATTTTAACGCGCTGGAGAAATCCTGGTATCAGAACGGTATCGAATCCGAAAACTTCATATTGGGCGACGTGTACTTTGACGAGGACAGCCAGTCCTATGTTGTGGGCGCTTCCGGCGCGCTGAGAGGGCCGAACGGGAAAGTCCGCGGAGTCGCGGCGGCCGACGTGTATCTTGACTCCATATCGAACATCGTAGAAAATATCCGTCTGGAGAAGACCGGCGGTATCTTCCTCGTAGATACCCGGACGGATACGATCATCGGACACCGGGATAAAGACATTACCGGAAAGACTTTGGGCGAATTCAAAGGCGATATGTACGCGTACGCTGCAGAGCAGATTCACAATGGATCGACCGGGCTGTCTCTTTACGGTGACACCTACATAGAAGTGGCCGAAGTTCCAAACAGTGACTGGACGGCCGTAGCCTATGTTTCCAAGGCAGAAGTTTTAAGCGACTTGAAGATGCTCACCGGCATCATGGTCAGCGTATCCGTATTCGCTGTCCTTATCGCCGTTTTCCTAATTATCATCCTTGTGAGAAGGATCATCGGAAAACCTGTGGCAGAGTTAAACGGCGTTGCCGCTAAGATCGCGGAAGGCGAGCTGAACCAGACGATCCGGCACAGTTCCAACGACGAGCTCGGCGAGCTGGCAGATAATTTCGGCCGTACCGTCATCCGGCTGCGTGATTATGTAGACTACATCGACGAGATTTCTGAAAAGCTCCAGGAGATCGCACAGGGCAACTTGGCATTTACCCTCTCCCATGATTATGTGGGCGAGTTCGCGAAGATCCGGGAATCTTTAGAAAAGATTTCCCTGTCCTTAAACGGTACGATGGGGCAGATCAACAAGGCTGCGGGAGAAGTGGCGGAAGGCTCCGGTTATGTTTCCGACGGAGCGCAGACGCTGTCACAGGGTTCCTCACAGCAGACAGATGCCGTAGAGCTTCTGGCTTCCCACATCAGCGAAGTATCCGACGGGATACAAAAAACCGCGACAGGCGCGAAGAAGGCTGATGAGCTGGCTCAGCAGGCAGGAAGCAAGCTGATGGAAAGCAATGAAAAGATGCAGCAGATGAATACGGCCATCCAGAAGATCAGCGGTAAATCCTCAGAGATCCACAATATCATCAAAACTATCGAGGATATCGCTTTCCAAACTAATATCCTCGCCCTCAACGCCGCTGTGGAAGCCGCCCGGGCAGGAGAAGCAGGGAAGGGCTTTGCCGTAGTGGCAGACGAAGTCCGCAACCTTGCAGGGAAATCTTCCGAAGCCGCTAAAAATACTACTGCCCTGATCGACCAGACGGTTGACGCCGTAGAAGAGGGAATGAATATTGCCAATGAGACTACCTCTTCCCTTATGGAAGTTGTGGCGCTGGCCGAGCAGGTAACCAAGCTGATTGACGGTATCGCCCAGTACTCTGCCAGCCAGGCGCAGGCCACAGAGGCTGTCATCAGCGGAATCGACCAGATCTCCAGCGTGGTACAGTCCAATATGGCTACGGCAGAAAAGAGCGCCGCTGCCAGCGAAGAGCTGTCCGGCCAGGCAAATATGCTGAAAGACCTGGTTGCAAGATTCCATCTGAGAGACCGCTAAACCACTATTCAAGAACCAGTAAGAATCAACAATACGATTTAACAAAAGAAACGCCCTTCCGGCCAGAAACCATTTCCAGGCCAAAAGGGCATTTCTTTTCTTTTATATTCCGGTAAACCAAAAGCTTAGTTCCATCTTCTCCTTTGTATCAAGCAGATATTCCGGATGGGTAAGCGAACCCCAGCTATCGTCCCCGGCAACTCCCATCTGCCCTTTTGCCACCCGGACAACCGTGTAGTGGACCTCTGGAAGTTCAAATGGGTGCGCGGCATTTTCCAGCTCATGGGGCGTAAAGGGCAGCGCCGAAAAGCTCACCGGCCCGTTTTCGCCATCCATGGCAAACCGGATTCCCCTGCCTTTCTGATCCGTAACTTCCGCGTATCTGACTCCTTCTTTGTTGCCGCACTCCTGAGGCACAAGATACGATGCCAGATTATCCTTCACCAGATTCT
>CATLEM010000058.1 GCA_949916155.1 uncultured Dorea sp. | reverse complement strand
CGGAAGAGAAGGGGTCAGCGTCCGGCTGGATACCGAAAGAGTGTCCGATCCATGCAAAGTCAAAGTTATGGGTGATAAACTGGTGTTCCTTTTTGTATTCCCTGATGATATCTGCCTGAAAACGGTGGAAATCCGCAACCAGCTTCCTCTGGAACTTCTCGTATTCTGCCGCAAGACTTCCGTTGACCGTACCCCGGACGTCCGGAAAATCTGCCCAGTTATCAATCCGGTTTGACCAGTAGTCAAGCCCGAACGCATGGTTAAACTTACGGATATCCGGAAACTGGCCTTTTAGATAGTCGACGAACATCGCCTGCGCCCGCGGCCCGGCAGTGTGGTAATGATGGGTTTCGTTGTCAATCTGATATCCGATGACATTGGGATGGCCGCATACGTGTTCCATGAGTATGCGGATGATATTTTCCGCGTATTTCAGATAGACGGGGCTTGTGAGGTCCATGTTCTGCCTGCGCCCGTAAATTTCCTGCCCGTTTTCCGTGAGGGCGAGGATATCCGGCGATTTTTTTACAAGCCACGCCGGGATGGCGTAGGTGGGAGTGCCGATGATAACATTCAGGCCAAAACGGCTGGCGCCGTCAAGCATACGGTCAAGGTGAGTGAAATCATACGTTCCTTCGGATGGCTCAAGCGTACTCCAGGTGGACTCTGCGATGCGGATCGTATTCATCCCGGCATCCTTCATCATCTGGAAATCCCGGTCGATGCGTTCATAGGGAAGGTATTCGTCATAGTAGGCTGTCCCAAAAAAAATGTGGTCTGTCTTCATGTGTACGGTCCTTTCTTGTGTGTTTTTTATACTGTAATGAGGATAGCATTTTTGCGCGGCATATACAAGCTGACATGAACAGGATTTCGTATGATTTTATTTTTGTGATTGACTTTTGGGAAGAGGGTACTGTATATTATTAAGTACATTCAGACAGAAATGTGTCTTTGTTTTATTACCCACAGGGTGAAAATTCTTTCGTACATCAATTCTGGAGTAATGCGTATCTGGAAGATATGTGGACAGGAGCAGTGTACGGTCGGGAAACATTCAACGGATGCCGTCAGGCATATCAAAGCAATATCCAAAATTACATTGTAGTTGCAAAGAAAATCTAAGTTGATTATACTGAAAGGAGAAGGTATGGCAGAAGGAAGGCTGCAGTGGCATCCTGCATTTAGCGCGGCTCTTCATATTGAATTGGAAGACGACCTTAATAATTTATATATCGAAGAGGAGCATATTCTCGGCGAGAAACCGATGCAGATATTGATTACAAAAGAACTGTCGAAAAAGGAAAACTACTGGCTGCAGAGCCTGAGAAATAACCTGAAAGCAGGGACAGAGGTTCAGGAACTTCTGGGGCGTTATGAAAAGAAAAAGCATGGCGCGTATTATCCAGAACTTATGGATTTGATCGTGCATGCGAACTGGAAATTGATGAAGGAGGAGAAAGAGATGTGTGAGGCGTTGCGGGAATTATTCGCGGATGAGTTAAAAGAGTCCAGAGAGGAAGGCTTAGAAAGTGGATTAAAACAGGGTCTGCAAAATGGCCTGGAGCTGGCAAAGAACATGTTCAGGATGTTTAGGGCGGGCGCTTCCCCGGAAGAGATCGCGGAGGAATGCGGCCTCCCTGTGGAGCAGGTCAGAGAGATGCTGGAGTAAGTGAACAGTTATGGCGATAGATAAAAAAGACAATGTTACAGACATGACGAGAGGCCCTGTTTTTTCCCGGATGGCAAGATTTGCGCTTCCAGTGCTTTTCGGGATGTTGTGTCAGAGGCTTTACAATTTTGCAGATACATATATTGTTGGACATTTTCTGGGAGATGAGGCATTAGCGGCAGTCAGTATAGCAGGGACGGCCACCTATATGCTTTTTTCCATTATCATGGGCGTGACGACGGGAGTCGGGGTTGTGGTGTCACAGTTTTACGGGGCGCAGAAAGAAGATGAGATAAAAAAATCATTTGTGGCAGGCGGGTACGTGGCGGCGGCGATGGCGCTTGCCATCACGGTAACTGGTATGCTGACGACCGGCCCGCTTCTTGGACTCTTGCAGACTTCAGAAAAATTGATGCCCATGGCAGCAGCGTATCTTCTCGTCGTCTATGCGGGCAGCAGCGCGACGATGCTGTATAATTTCAGCGCGGCTGTTTTGCGGGCGCTGGGCAATTCGGTGGTGCCTCTTTTATTTCTGATCCTGTCAAGCGTGCTGAATATACTGCTGGATGTGGCGTTTATCGCATGGATTCCTATGGGGACGGCGGGAGCGGCCTTTGCTACGGTTCTTGCCCAGTTGATTTCCGGCGGGATGTGTATCGGATATACATTTCGGATGCTGCCGTTTTTAAAAGTAAAGAGTAAAGAATGGAGGCCGGATATGCGGCTGATCCGTGAGGTATTGCGTTACGGGATCCCTACGGGGCTTCAGATGAGTATTATCTCGGTGTCGGACATGACACTGCAGGCGGTGATCAATACTTACGGCACGGTGATGATCGTGGCATATGGCGTATGCATGAAAGTGGAAGGGCTGGGATTCCAGCTTGCGGATGCGATCGGTTCGGCAGTGGGGACCTTCACCGGGCAGAATATAGGCGCAAAGGATTATGTCAGAGTGAAAAAGGGAGTTAAAAGTGCGTATCTGCTGAATATTTTGTGCTATGGGATATTCTGCCCGGCTGTATTTGTGTTTGCAAGGCCGATCATGGAACTGTTTACAAAGACGCCGGAGGCGGTCAGTCTGGGTGTTGAATATATGCGGATTTTTACGGCGTTTTTCCTTGCCGGGGGGATACTTGTTGTCTACCATAATATACTCCGGGCGTCAGGAGATGTGTCTGTCACTGTGCTGATGGGTGTCAGTGAGGTGGTTACGCGGATCGGCTGCGCGTTTTTGCTGCCCAGACTTTTTGGGTATCAGGGACTTTGGTTTGTCTCGCCGATCACATGGACATGCGCCGCACTGGTAGGCGGAGTGAGATATTATTCCGGCGCGTGGGAAAAGAGACAGAGGGTTCAGACCTTGAAAAAAGAGAAAAATAACTGTGGATAACCTGTATAAAGTGAGTGCGGACAGGGGGATAAAAGATGGCGAAAAAGAAAAAATCCAAAATTGAATTCCGATATTACCGAATGCCGGAGGAAGCCCCGTTTTTAGCGCTATTGGGAGAAAAGTGGGAGCAAAATTACGGGCGGGATGTGGATTTTCTGCATTTTCATAACTACCTGGAGATCGGTTATTGCTACGACGGGACGGGAACTCTTGTGCTTGGTGAAAAAGAATACCGGTTCAGTGGGAATCAGTTCTCTATTATCCCTCAAAATTATCTTCATACGACAAACAGCGACCTGGATACGATTAGCAAATGGGAATATCTGTTTATTGATGTTGATGCGATTCTGAATCAATTTTACAGGGGGGGGGGGTATTGGTCGGAAAAACAATGTTTCCTACCGGATTAACTGTCAGGCATGCTTTCGGTCGGCGGACGAATATCCCGAAACGGCGGGGATGATACGGGATATTATGGATGTCATAAGAGAAAAAAAGGAATTTTATCTGGAAGAGGCAAAAGCGGGGATTGCCAGGCTTTTGTTCAATATCGCAAGGGAAAAAATTGTGGATAACCTGCCGGATAATCCAATGGGAAGGGAACCTGCCCCGATTATCCAGGTATTAGAATATATTTCTGAGCATTATATGGAGCAGTTGAATGTAGAGGATCTGGCCAGAAACTGCCATATCAGTCAATCTCATTTCCGCAGGATTTTTACAGCGTATACAGGTATGTCTCCGGTAGATTATATCAACCTTGTGCGTGTACAGAATGCCTGCGGCTATCTGAAAAGAACGGATGACTATATATCAGATATTGCGAATAAATGCGGATTTACTACATTTTCCACTTTCAGCCGCAATTTTAAACAACTTATGGGCGTCTCCCCCAACGAATGGAGAAAACGCCCGGAAAATTATGAGCAGCAGCTTTTACGGTTCCGGATTCATTCAGAGAAGGGATGGTAAGCCGAACTCATTTATTTTGTTTGTCTGATACACTAATCAAAATCAAATTTGGTGAACCGTTTGTTCATCGCGCCGTAACGGGTGCGGATCATCTCGTTTCCGGCAAGGACGTCCTCTTCGCTCCCCCTGAACTGGCAGCGGATGCAGTAGTATTCGTCCTTGTCTTTGTCATAAAACATATCAATATCCATATCCCGCATAAAGCATGACGGACATCTGTAGTTTAATCTGCCTTTTCCAGCCTGAGCCATGTCGCAAACATCTCCTTATCTGTTATTTTTTTCTTATATCCTAAAGTAAACATCGGGGAAAACGCGTATCCTTCCCGGATGTACCCTTGGGCCGCCGAAGAAGCCGTCATGGAAACTTTTGTCTCTATAGCGGGAATTATAGCGGAAACTGCCGCCGCGCATGAAAGCTGTTCTTCCCGGCAGCGGTATTCGTAGAAAATAGTCTTGCTGTCTCTGCCATCCTCGCTTATGCAGGATAAGCGGATGCCGGTCATGTCCTCTGGGTACTCGGTGGTGCCGTAGCAGGCTGTCATGTATTCATTGAGTTCTGCTTCGGCGTCAGGGTCACTCATGTCAAGGATCGTCCGTTCGATCTTGATCGCCCCGCTTCCTTCCTCAAAGTATTCTTTCGTCTGCAGAGTGACGGAAAGGTCAGAAAATTCTATCGTCACCGGGTCGAGGGTCAGGATCCTTGTCTTTCCTTCCTGAGAAAAATGTGCCTTTGTCCGGCACAAGCATAAGTCTACTTCCTCGCCTCTGTAGGACAGCTTCGCGCTGCGGATGGTTCCTTCGCCTGCGTAGTGGGTAAAGTATCCGGCGCGGTATTTCTCCTGGATAAGGAATGGATAGGAGGCATCCTGGACATGTTTTGTGCCGATACCGACTTCCCACCGAAGCTTTGCCGCATAGGGACGAAGGTCGAAGATCGCTCCGCCCTGATCCATGCTGACTCCCGCCCGCATGTAGGGGTCCGTGTACCAGAAAAGCTGCTTGTCTGAGCCGTAGAGGATATCCCGCCACAGCGCGCACTCCGGTTCTGTATAGGTCTTTTTCCCGCGATAGTAGTCGGCAAATTCAGACATGGTCATGTCGATGAGCTTTCCCTGTTTCTTTAAATCGCCGTAATATCTGCAGCCGTCAGAGTAGGATTTAAGGAGCAGCTCGTAGGGGGCCTCCCAGCGTCCCATCTTATTCATCCAGCCGGGGCCGACGAACATCATATTGTAGGCGTAGCCGTTGTTGTATTTTTCCTGGGCACGGTACTGGTCGATGAGGTTGTAAAGATAAGGATATTCCCATGTCTTTGAATCATAGATCATCCCCCGCAGGACATTTTGCGGATGGGTTCCGAAGTTGGAACCGTTGCCGTCATAGCAGGCGATCAGATCCCTGGAAAGATGGGGGATAGCTACAATCCCGCTGTCTTCCGACGCGTCCGCCGCCGGGGCGTGGGTGTTCTGCTTTGACGGGATCCACGGCGCCCACGGGCCTCCGTCAAATAAGGTGTACCAGGAATTGTTGCAGGTGTGATAGGCTTTCGGGCCTTCCTCCCAGCAGGTTGCGATGGCGCACTTTACGGAAGGATATTTCTCCTTGATGTAATTGGTAAGGTCTGCGTCCATATAATAGGAACCGGTGGATTCCGGGTAGAATCCGAAGATGTCGTAAAATTTCCCGAACACATCGTCCACGATCCGTTTTTTGTCCTCCATAGTGAACATCCAGATGCAGAAATCCTTTGTCTTATATTTTTCGCGGAACTCCTCGCAGGGAAGCCCCAGGAGAGAAAGTGCGATCTCATCACCATACGCTTCGTGGTCGTGCTTTGCAATCTCGACAGCTTCCTTGTTAAAGAGCGCCGCGTAGGTCATGTGGATGGTGACTTTCAGCCCGTTTTCATGGGCAATCCGCTGCTGTGTCTTGAAGATGTCAAGGGATTCTGTTAAAAGCTTTTTATCCCCGATATCTTCCTCCTTTCCATGGCCTGTCACAGTAGCGGAATACTCCGGAACCATTTCGGGCAGGTGGAAAACGTTAAGAATAAATTCACTCATAGTCTGAAACTCCTGTTTTTTGATATAAAATGTCCGGCATGCCCTGTTACATGGCGCGATGCCGGACGATTGGATGCCGGGGTCAAAAGTCTTTTGCCTCCGACATAAATTTATTTGACTTTACTTAACAGCTCCTGTGATACCTTCCGCGAACTGTTTCTGCAATACGAAGAATACAACCATCGTCGGGATAGAGCAGAAGAGTACGCCGCACATCAGCATGCCGTAATCTGTCACGTATCCGGTGATCAGGTTGGCGATGAGCATCGGCATAGTTAAGGAGTTATTATCTGTCATGATTACCTTCGGCCACAGGTAAGAGTTCCAGGCGTTCATGAAGGTGATAACTGCCGCAGCCGCGTAAGTTGACTTCATGGTCGGGAAGAACATGCGGAAGAAGATCTGCACTTCGTTCAGGCCGTCGATACGGGCAGCCTCGATGATGTCTATCGGGAATGACCGGGCATTCTGCCTGAACATCATGATCATAAACGGCGTCGATATCATCGGGAGGATGAAACCAAGGGTACAGTTAAGAAGCCGTGCCTTGGAGAACATCTGGAACAATGGGATCATAGTCGCCACCTGCGGAACCATCATGGCAAGCAGCAGGATGGAAAACAGTTTGTCTTTCCACTTATCGTGATAGACCTCGAATCCGTAACCTGCGATGGAGCAGATCAGAAGACATACGAGGGTGGTTACGATAGCGTACAGGAAAGAATTTCCAAGTGCGCGCCACAACGGCTGCTGTGAAGTTAAGTTGTGGAAATTCTCCATAAAGTGTGCGCCCGGCAGGATGCGTCCTCTCGATACATCTACCGAGGTGTTGGTCGCTGCGGATATCATCCAGTACAGCGGGAATACCGAAATAAATGATACAATTATAAGGAAAATATATGTAGGAATCAGTCTGCGCTGAATCATGGAAGAGTTTTTCTTAGTCACGTGTATCACCTACTTTCAAGTTGATAATTGCCAGAACCGCGACCATGATAAAGATCAGGAATGCCATCGCTGATGCATAGCCGAAATTCGGTACGTTGACAAAACATGTATTGTAAACGTAATGAGACATTGTGATCGTCGTATTTGCCGGGCCGCCCTTTGTCAGGTTGACTGACTCGTCGAAGAGCTGTAATGTACCGTTGATAGACATGATAAATGTCATGATGATGGTCGGCTTTAACAGAGGAACCGTGATTCCCCAGAATGTCTTCCAGCCGTTGGCCCCGTCAATCTTTGCCGCCTCATATACAGAATATTCAATATTCTGCAGACCGGAAAGGTAGAATACCATGTTGTAGCCGGTCCATCTCCACACAAGAGCGATGATAATGACGATCTTTGCGCTTGTCGAATTTCCCAGGAAGTTATATCCCGACTCTAAGATGTGGAGCTTTACCAAAATACTGTTAATCAATCCTTCCTGCGCGAACAGCGACCGGAAGATCAGCGCGTAGGAAACCAGTGAGGTTGCGCATGGGAGGAATACACAGGTACGGAATAATCCTTTAAACTTTAAATCCTTGTTGTTGAGTAACTGCGCCAGCAGAATAGCCAGTATCAGCATGATCGGCACCTGGATGAGCAGATAGAGAAAGGTATTGCCGATAGATTTGATAAATACTTTGTCGGCCATCATCCTCTGGTAGTTGCTGAAGATCGGTTCCGCATATCTCATGTTAGCGCCTGCTCCAGTCTGGAGAGAGATGAGAAACGCGCGGACCATGGGGTAAAAGCTCATCACAACGATCATCAGTGTCGCCGGTGTCAAAAATGCCCAGCCTGCAGCTTTCTGTTTGGCAACGAGTGTCATTCCTTTTTTGTTGGAATTCACATAAAATCCCCCTTTCTGTGTGCGAAGCTGTTAAAAAAAATAGGGAACCGCAAGCAGTTCCCTATATAAATGCTGCTTTTACTCTGACATCTTGAATTCAAGTGTTTCCTGAGCTTCTTTCAAAGCATCTTCTTTAGCAGTTCCGTTTGTGATGTTGATGATAGCTGTGTTAACAGCCTCTCTTGCCTCATAGTGGTAAGGAGTCTTTGTGAACTCCGGAATGTGTGAGGAGTACTCTACAAGTGTAGAATAAATCGGCTGTCCGCCGTAGAACTCTACAGGCTCGTTGTAAACTTGTGATTCTCCAGCAGGCAGGTAGCAGGCGATACCGGATGTAGCCGGAAGGATTGCGTCGTAGAAGTCCGTGCTGGAACCGAATGTGCTTACAAGGAAATCTTTTGCAAGGTCCGGGTTCTTGCAGTTGGATGTGATATACCAGGAAGAACCGCCGTTGTTCGCGTAATTCGTAGCAGTGTCTACGCCGTCTACCTTAGGAAGAGTAGTGATCTGCCAGTTGCCCTTCTGATCCTCGATACCTGTGATGGTAGCGTTCATCCAGTTACCATTGATGACGCCGGCTGCCTCGCCGTTCGTAACAGTTGAAACATACTCGTCCCAGTTGTTTACAAGCTTAACTGCGTCTTTCTTGATCATGTCAGTATAAAGATCGATACATTTCTCAGCAACGTCATTGCCTGTGATATAAGCTTCGCCCTTGTCATTTACAAAGTTAGCGCCGCAGGACTGGATCATGAGCATGATTACGTCGCCGCCTGTTGACTCGCTGGTAAGAAGGTATTTGCCGGTCTTTTTGTGTACGTCTACTGCGATATCGGTAAATTCAGACCAGGTGATGTCAGTCAGGTCTTCAAGCTTGTATCCGGCCTGATCAAGAATATCTGTACGATAGAATGCTGCGCATACACCGTTGTCATACGGAATACCGTAGTGCTTGTCGTCTACCATGGAGTAAGACTGTTTTAATGCCGCGAAGTCGTCCCATTTGATGCCGCAGTCAGTCAGGTCTGTAAATGCATCCGGATAGCTCTTTAAGAACTTCTGGTAGCTGTTGTCCTGCATAAGCACGATATCAGGCATTGTGCCGTAATCGCCGGAGTTCGCGCAGGTGGTGAGCTTTGTTTGGCAGTCGTCGGAAGATGTCTCGATAACCTCAAGCTCAAAATCAGAATGGTCTTTTTTGTACTGCTCAGCAGCCATGTCCATAGCCTTGATATTGAAGGTCTGATCCCATGCCCACACGGTTAACTTGTTGCCGCCTTCAGAACCGCCGCCGTCGCCGCCTTCGGATGAGCCGCCATCGTCAGATGTGCCGCTGTTGCCGCAGGCTGCAAGGGATAATACCATCGCGCCTGCGAGAAGTACTGAGAGTAACTTTTTCTTCATACATTTGTCCTCCTTTTTCAGTCAAATTGTTTTATGAATTTATTATAGCAAGACAATATGTTATAAAGATTGCAGAAACGAGCATAAAGATTGCATATTTAATCATAAATGTAGCCGTTGCATAGTATATACAAAAAACCAGTATGGTTTTTGTGTATATTACCATAAAACGGCAGTAAAAATGTTCGGGAAATTTACAGATATACTTTTTCAGGATATTGTTTTTTCAGGATACTCAGCATATTTTCGCTTAAATCAAGAAGCAGTTTGATCTTCTGGGAATTTTCCATAATGATCATGGTATAATAAGGAGTATCTTCTTCGTAGGAGGTATAATCGTACTTCGGAAGCTGTATGGAGCCTGTGTTTTTCCGGTAAGGGTCGACCGCCTTATGGGCGCTCGGAGCGGTGACGACCATAGTGTTAAGCTCCAGAATATGGGCGGTCTTGCGGTAACGCCTGCCTAAGATAACGTCTATGGTGAGGGTCTGGTCTTCCATCGTATATTCATATTCTTTCTGGCTGAATATGTCGTAGAAAAAATAGAGCGCGACAAGAAGAAATCCCGGCAGCATAAACCCCTGGGAGATCATGATTCCCAAGAGGAGGAAGAATACGGCGAAGATGAGCATCACCCGGCGCAGGAGACGGGTGGCGCGTTTTGGTTTTCTCTTAACCTGTTCGACGATTTTATAATTATACATGTGAAAGGCCTCCTTTTTTGATGTCCTGTATGATTTTGTGATACATCATAACAGTTTGTCCGGTGAAACTCAAGATAAATCTAATGGATAAATTTTATTGACATCTGACAAAGATATGATATGATAATGAAAAAAGAAGGTAATTTTGCCTTTATTTTTCAATGAAGGGAGGAGGTGTGTTGTATGGAGATTAAAAGAGATAAATATCTGAAAGATCTGGTTGACCGCATGGACAATGGCATGATAAAAGTGGTAACGGGTATGAGGAGAAGTGGAAAATCCTATCTTGTATTTCGTATTTTTAAGCAGTACCTGCTTGATGGCGGTGTATCAGAATCTCATATCATCAGTATTGAACTGGATCAGCGGAAGAACAGGATGTACCGTGACCCGGATGTGATCCTGGATCATATTGAATCACTGATTGAAGATAGGGACAAGTATTATATCCTTCTCGACGAAGTCCAGATGCTCGGCGAGTTTGAGGAAGTGCTGAACTCTCTGCTGCATATAGAAAATTTGGATATTTATGTGACGGGGAGCAATTCAAAATTTTTGTCAAAAGATGTTATTACTGAATTCCGGGGAAGAGGAGATGAAGTGCATGTGTATCCGCTGACTTTTAAAGAGTTTATGCAGGTGTATGATGGGGATGCGTATCATGGATGGGCAGATTATGTGATGTACGGCGGACTTCCTCTGACGGTGACGATGAAGACGGAAGAGCAGAAGATCAGATACCTGACTACACTGTTCGAGGAAACGTATATGAAAGATATTATAGAACGGCACAAGATAACAAAAGTTCAGGAACTGAATGATCTGATCAATGTGCTGGCTTCAGGAGTGGGGTCACTCAGCAATCCGACGAAAATACAGGCAACGTTTAAGAGTGTGATCCAGTCGGATATCAGTCTGAATACTATCCGCCAGTATATCGGATACTTACAGGATGCATTTATCATTAAAGAAGCAGTCCGCTATGATGTGAAAGGGAGAAAATATATAGGCACGCCGCTCAAATATTATTTTGAGGATGTCGGTCTGCGCAATGCCAGACTTGGTTTCCGCCAGACGGAGGAAACGCATCTGATGGAAAATGTTATCTATAATGAATTGTGCGCCAGAGGCTTTCAGGTGGACGTAGGCGTTGTACAAAAGAGAATCATGACGCAGGACGGCAGGTGCGAGAGAGTGCCGCTTGAGATAGATTTTATCGCAAATATGGGAAGCAGGAGATACTACATCCAGTCAGCGTTTGCAATTCCTGACAAGGAAAAAGAAGAACAGGAGAAAGCTTCTCTTCTGGGTGTCAGGGATTCCTTCAAAAAGATCGTGATTGTTAAAGATGTCATTAAAATAAAGAGAGATGAGAACGGGATTACGACGATGAGTCTCTATGATTTCCTGTTAAAGGAAAACAGTCTGGAATTATAAACACAGGACGTCTTAGTTTATCTTCCTGAACTCTAACGGCGTTATCCCGGTCGCCTTCCGGAACATGGCGATGAAATGGCTGACATCGGAGTATCCGCTCTGTCTGGCGATCTGCTGTACCTTAAGATGGGGCTGTGTGATCAAAAGTTCCCTCGCCCGGTTGATCCGGCAGGTGGTCAGGTATTCATAGACCGAACATCCCAGGAAACGCTTGAAAAGCCGGGACAGATACTGGGGGGTGATGTAGACCATCTGACTTAGCTCCTGAACGGTAAGCTCCGTGTCATAATGGGATTCGATTTCTCTTATTACCGGTTCCACGTAGTGCAGATAGAGGGGGTCGCGGTTAAGCGCCTGACTGAAAGCGCTGTCGGTAAAGTTCATCAGCATCCGGTAGCAATAGATGGACTGGGCGTAAGTGTCTGTTGACAGAAGATCCCATTTTTCCATGATCTCGTCAACCAGCTTTTGGATTTCCTTTCCCCGGTCGCGGCCGACGAACAGGACAGGGCGGTATCCGGTGATAGAGAGGATGCTGTTTTCGATGCGTCCGGTGAAAGTGGCGAAAAAAGTAGTCCATTCCGGACTGTTTTTGGCATAGGAATGGGGGATAAAGGGTGCAGTAAGCAGCCCTTCACCTTCATTTAACGTATATTCTGTTCCGCGTATTTTCACGGAGCCGCAGCCCTTTTCGGTCTGAAGGTAGTGGTAGAGCGGGTAGCCTTTGGATCTGAGCACGCATGTCTGGCTCCAGTGGTAACCGATGGAGTCAAAAAGGAAAGGCTCGTTGGCAGGAGTATTGCGGAAATGGATTGGCATAGAAATCACCTGTTTCAAAATATTATATTTTTTAGTTTAACATATTACACTTTTATTTGTCCATATATATTACAATGACGGAAATGGAAAGGAGGATCAGCAACATGCGGATATTTGATTATGAGAATCTGAAAAATCCGGAGTATTTCCGGGACGGGAGGCTTGACGCCCATTCTGACCATAGATATTATGCTTCGGAGGCGGATATGGAGCTTGGTACAGAGGAGTTTAAGGAGAGTCTCAACGGTCTGTGGAAGTTTCATTACGCCAGGAATTTAAAAGCGGCGGTGCCGGGATTTGAACGGGAGGATTACTGCTGTAAAAGCTGGGGGGACATCCCTGTGCCGGCGCATATTCAGATGGAAGGGTATGATGTGCCGCAGTATGCGAATGTACAGTATCCCTGGGAAGGGCATGATGAGATCGGGCCGGGGGAGATCCCGGAGCATTTTAACCCGGTGGCAAGCTATGTGAAGTATTTTACCGTGCCAAAGCGCATGAAGGGGAAGCGGCTCTTTATCTCTTTTCAGGGGGCGGAGAGCGGCCTTGCAGTGTGGCTTAACGGCAAGTTTGTGGGATATGCGGAGGATTCCTTTACACCATCTGAGTTTGAACTGACTGATTTTATCAAGGACGGAGAAAATAAACTGGCGGCGCAGGTGTTCAAATGGACCAGTGCCAGCTGGTGCGAGGATCAGGATTTTTACCGTTTTTCCGGTATTTACAGAGATGTGTATCTTTATACGGTGCCAAAGGTACATGTGTGGGATATGAAGATCAGTGCCTGCCCTGACGGTGAACTTAAGAAAGGGGCGCTGGAAGTGCGCCTTGACATGATGGCCGCAAAGGACATAAAAGGAACGGCCAGATTCTGTCTGTCAAGAGAAGGAAAAGAAGTGTTTGAAGAGGAAAAACCGCTGGAGAAGGAGACGGTGTTAAGTTATACCGTAGAAAACCCCGCGCTTTGGAGTGCGGAGGAGCCGGAACTTTATGACCTGACGGTAGAGATTTTTGATCAGGCCGGGGAACTTTTGGAGATCATACCGGAGAAGGTGGGATTCCGCCGGTTTGAGATGAAAGACCGTGTAATGACGCTCAATGGAAAGCGGATCGTATTCAAGGGCGTGAACCGCCATGAATTCAGCTCTGTGAGCGGGCGTGCGGTATCGGAGGCGGAGCTTCGCAAGGATCTTGCGGTGATGAAGCAGAACAATATCAACGCCATCCGTACCTGTCATTATCCGGATGCCTCTTTGATCTACAGACTTTGCGACGAGTACGGCATTTACATGATCGATGAGACGAATCTGGAGTCCCACGGTTCCTGGGATCTGGCAGATGCGATCGGCAGTACGGACGGGGTTGTGCCCAATGACAGAAAGGAATGGCTGTCGCCGATGTTAGACCGGGTGGAATCCATCTATCAGAGGGATAAGAACCATCCGGCGATCCTGATCTGGTCCTGCGGAAATGAATCCTTCGGCGGCAGGGTGATCTATGAGATGTCCC
>CATLEM010000057.1 GCA_949916155.1 uncultured Dorea sp. | reverse complement strand
GATTATATCTTGTGTGCGACTGTCGGAGAGATGAAAGAAAATATCAAACTGCATGTGAGAAAACAGCGTTATGAATACCAGCCTGATATGGAAGAAAACATATTATTAAAAGATGCCAGAGATTGGTTCGATTCTGTATCTGTCGAATGTTACAATGCAAAAAATCCATGGGGAAATTTCTGTGGAGAGGCATCTGTTATAAGTGCAATTGTTACAGATGGAGAGGGTTTTGTAACTTGTAAAGAAAGTGATGATGGTGACGGATGGGATATTTATGGCAAAGAACTTGGAACAGCTACAGTAGAGATTACCTGCAACAGGCTGGAGGGAGATCCTGCCGGCTCCGGAAAGGTAACTTTCACTAGGAAATACAAGGTTGTCGGCTATACCTGTGAGCTGAGATATTCTCTCCCAGATGATAATGAAGATATGTTGATGCTTCCGGGTGCAACGATGACAGTCAGCGGTTTTGAGATGTTATGTTCCAGCATGAAAGAGGATGAGGATGGAGATCGTTATCAGCAGGAAGAAATCGTCAAAAATCCGAAATGGTCTGTTGTAAAAACCGATCCAAGGATTAGCAGTGCGGTTTTTGAAGGAAATAATCTGGTCATTACAGCTGGAACTGGAGCTGAATCTGGCGATGCATCTGTCTTAGTCAGGGCAGAGAGCAGTGACGGTAAGTATAAATGTGAAGAGGAACTGACGGTTCAGATTGAGGAATCATATTATCTTGTATTACCGGCAAAAGTAGACAATGTCGGGCTGGGAGAGATTATTGATTTCAATAAGATTGATCTGCAGCTAATGTATTTTGACAAAGCCAATCCGACTGGGAAAAAGGTAACAGATGCAAAGTTTAGCGTTGAATATGAGTCATATGACATCTGGGAGTCTCAGAAAAGTTCAGCCCCCCTCCCGGTTCTGAAACGTATCTCACCAGATTCCGCATATATCCACATTCATGCGTCTATTCCTTCGGAAGGAGAGGACGATGATCTGTATGTCGGGGAAGTAGCGTTGTATTTTGACAGCATATCTTATTATGCAGACATTAAGTATACTTACGAAGGTTATCCAGAGGGTCAGGGAACGAACACGATGTTTGAGGGGACCCCACTGAAGTTGGGGCTTGTGGCTGAAGCTGACGCTCCGGCATTTCCGGAAGAGTGTGAGGTAAAGTGGACGATAACTACAGGTGAACAATATGTAACAAAGGTTGACAACGGCTTTTCCACGACGTTGACGGCCAAACAACTTCCAGACCAGGGCGAAGATGGTGACAATTACTATAATGTTAATATGAATGTTTTAGTTACCTACGGTGGTCGCGAATTATTTGAAGATTATGTATATATTTATGCATGTAAGCCGATGTATAACGATGAAGTTTCCCTTGGCTCCGAGAGTGAAGTGCTCGTGGGAGAAGATTTTGCCGTCAAGCCGGTTGTCACCAGTTACTATATGGATGCGTCTGCACCTGACGGGGAAACCGCAGAACTGCGTGTCACTGACGTTAAGATTGATCGGGAATGTCAATGGGATGATAATGGAAACGAAATTAAAGTAGCAAATGGTAAAGTAGCATCGCTTACCGGAGACGCAAAAGCAGGATGGGTGCTTCATGGCAAGGAAGACGGAATAGTCTGGCTTTCGGTCTCATATATGTCAGTGACGGGAAAAGAGTTAAAATCCAAACTGGTAGATGTAAATGTGTCTTCGGATATCTATCGCCTGAACTGGAGTTATCCGGAAAGTTATAAAGGCTGGATTAAGCCGGGTCAGAAGATGACGATTGATGGTATCACCATGTCCCATGAATATCTGGATAGCGGAAATAAGATTGTTAAGGAAAATGTAACTGATTTTGAACTGAAAGTTACAAATGAAGATGGAGATGAGGTACAGTCGTATGACGATGGATTAATTGCCGTCCAGGTGAATGGAAAAAGCTTGGAAATCACCGGAAAGAGTGAAGGGCGTACAGAGATACCTCTTATTGGCATTACAAAAGCAAAGGAGAGTAATGAATCGTATAGCTGTTATTACAACATTCCCATCGAAGTTTCAGTCAAAGAAATCTGCGATGTGCATACCTGGTCAGACTGGAAAGAGACGAAGCCCGCTACATGTACAGAGGCAGGACTGATGAAAAGAATCTGCAAAGTCTGCGGGACGGAGGAGATGAAAGATATCTCCGCAGGCCATAAATGGGGCGCATGGACAGCCAATACTGCTCCGACAGTATTTGCAGCCGGAACCCAGGCACGTACCTGCTCCGTATGCAAGAAGACGGAAAGCCGTGCATACGGCAATAAGCTTGCCCCGACGATGACCGTGACAGCGAACAGCTTAAAGATGCAGGTGAAGCAGAAGACGAGTGGGTTCAAAGTAACCGGTATGGCAAACGGGGACTCTGTAGCGTCTGTGACATCAGGCAATACAAAAGTCCTTAAAGTATCCGGCGTGAACAAAAACGGGACCTTTAAGCTCACCGCCCAGAAAAAAGCAGGTTCGGCGAAGCTTACCATCAGGCTGGCAAGCGGCCTTACGAAGGTAGTCAAGGTAACGGTGCAGAAGAAAGCAGTAAAGACAACTAAGATTTCCGGACTTTCGAAAAAGTTATCGATGAAGAAGGGCGGGAAAGCAAAGCTTGCCCCGGTAATCGCACCGGTGACTTCAAAAGATAAAGTGACTTATAAGACTTCGAACAAGAAGGTCGCTACGGTGACATCCAAAGGATTGATCAAGGCGAAAAAGAGAGGAAAAGCGAAGATCACAGTGAAATCCGGATCGAAGAAATTTACCGTCACGGTTACGGTAAAATAACGGATGAGAACATTATAGATAGCCGGGAACGGAGTGGTCGGTAATTACCGGTATTTCTGGGCTTTGGGTATAAAATGATGGAAAACAGGCTGGCAATATAATTGTGCCAGCTTGTTTTTATGCAGATATACAGGGGCTTCTCTATTTTCGGGAGCAGCGAGCCAAGCGTGCATGCACATCTGATTTATTGTCCTTGTCTCACCTATAGATTCATGGTAAGATAACAAAAAGAACTTTCGTTAAAACAACAGGCTGCTTTGGAAAGGAGGGGAAAAGAATGGCTAAATGCTTTAATATAACAGGACTTTGCGTGCGTCCAAACATTACATGGCAGACCCTTCCGAACGGGTCCGGCAGATTCAAAAGATGGTTGACAGAGGCGATTATTTCACCATAAACCGCGCCAGGCAATACGGAAAGACTACAACCCTGACAGCACTGGCAAAGGTGCTGGCAAGAGACTATTTTGTCATCAGTCTTGATTTCCAGGCTCTTGGAAGCTCATCATTCAGAGATGAGAACGCATTTTCACTGGCATTTCTTTTGCTTTTCCTAAGAGAAATCAAACGTAACCAGGGAGAAAGCTTTGCGCCTGACAGTGAATTGATCGGCAAAATGCAGAAAACTCTCTCACAAAAAGATGAGTATTTTGATTTGCTGGCATTATTTGAGTATCTTCTTATATTTTGTTATCATTCCCCAAAGCTGGTTGTACTCATGATCGATGAAACTGACAGCGCTTCAAACAACCAGGTCTTTTTAGATTTTCTTGCACAGCTGCGCAGCTATTATCTGGAAAGAGAGATAAAGGGGACACGCACTTTCCACTCTGTAATCCTTGCCGGGGTATACGATATTAAGAACTTAAAAAGGAAACTCCGTTCTGATGAAGAGCACAAATGGAACAGCCCCTGGAATATTGCAGCAGATTTTGACGTAGATATGAGCCTGTCAGAAGACGGCATCAAAGGCATGCTGCTGGAATATGAAAATGAACATCACACCGGCATGGATACGTCAGAAATCGCAGGTCTTCTCTATGACTATACCTCGGGATACCCCTATCTGGTTTCAAAGCTCTGCAAGCTTATGGATGAAAAGGTCTGCGGACAAAAAGACCGCCCGGACATCCCAAAAGACACATGGACAAAAGAAGGATTTTTAATCGCTGTACGTATGTTTCTTTCGGAAAATAACACACTATTTGAGACCCTCATCGGAAAGCTTTCTGACTACCCGGAATTAAAACTCCTGCTGGAAGAGCTGCTTTTTTCAGGCAAAGCTATCACTTACAGCCCCACAAATCAGTCGGTAAGCCTTGCTCTTATGTTTGGATTTGTGAAAATTGAAGAGGGAAAAGTGATCCCGGCAAACCGGATTTTTGACACGCTTTTATACAATCACTTTCTCTCATCTGACGAAACACGGACACCCGACATATACAAAACTTCCCTCCAGGATAAAAGTCAGTTCATCACAAATGGACGCCTGGATATGCGCAGGATACTGGAAAAATTCACAGAACATTTCCATGAGCTTTATGGCAATTGCCAGGAACGCTTTTTAGAAGAGGAGGGCCGGAGATTCTTCCTGCTATACCTGCGCCCGATCATTAACGGAACCGGCAACTACTACATCGAATCGAGGACTAGGAGTCTGGGAAGAACAGATATTATTGTTGATTATCACGGCGAACAATTTATCATCGAAACAAAAATATGGCGCGGTAATGAGTATCATTCCCGGGGTGAGAAACAATTAGCTGCATATCTTGATGATTATCATCTGGACAAAGGATATCTGCTCAGTTTCAGCTTTAACAAGAAAAAAGAGAATAGTCGATTTTTTGTTGTTTTCGGTGCAATTACTTGGTATACTTAATCTAGTACAGATCGTATTGATTGCTGAGCGATTATGCAGTGCTGTACTGATCAGATTAGGAAACACGAGGTGAAAGGAAATGAGTAAGAAGAGAAGACTGATCGGGCTTTTCTGCCTGCTTTTGGCGGCGCTTATCTTTGTACCGGAGATCATGCCGGCGGGGAACATAGCGGTTGTGCAGGCAGCTAAAAAAGGGAAAAAGAATGGCCTGGTCAAGGTAAAAGGCAATTATTGTTATTACAGAAAAGGGAAGCTGCAGAAGAAGACCTGGAAAACGATAAAGCGCAAGAAGTATTATTTTAAAAAAGACGGAAATGCTGCTGTGGGGAGCTGCAAGATCGGCAAAAAATATTACATATTCAATGCAAAAGGGCAGCTTATCACCGTATCTAAGAATAAGAAAAAGATTGTTAAGGTTAGAAATGTCAAATATCAGGTGAAGGGCAAAGGATTTGCCGCTTCAGGCTGGAGTAAGGATAAAAAGTATTATTTCGGCGAGGACGGTAAGATGTGTACGGGGATCTGTGCCATCAAGGAGAAGTTCTACTGCTTCGGACAGAATGGAAAATATGATGAGAATAAGACGAAAGAGCTGCGCAGTGCGGCAGTGTATGATAAAGATATGACGGATCTTTACCGGCTGATCGGTTATCCGATCAAGACGGAATACTATGCTGGCTGTTATAAACCGGCCTGGGATCCGGAGATGGGTAAGGACGGCATATTGACTTATAAGAATTTTACAGTACTGACCTACAAAGGCTCCAACGGAAGAGAAGTCTTTATGGGTGTGGAATAACGGCATGATAAGTAAGTGATACGATAAACAATAATTAATCAATATGATGAATATCAGCAGAATGGGAGAGATGATGAAATGATGAAGAACAGAAAACAGACAGGTAAGAGACTGATCATGATGGCGCTGGCGCTGGTGCTTCTTTTGTCCGCTCCGGCAGCTTCTGTGCAGGCAGCGTCCTCTTCGGATAAGAAGCTTAAGAAGAAAGTAACCAGTATTGTCAAGAAAAAAGTAAAGACTAAAGACAGCAAGGAAAAAAAATTAGAGAAGTTGTTTACCTATGCGGAGAAGACGTATAAGTACGGGCGCAGCTATGAGTTTAAGGCTAAGAAGGGATGGGAGAAAAAGTTCGCGTCAGAGATGTACAAGAAAAAGAAAGGTAGCTGCTATCACTTTGCGGCAGCATATGCTTTTCTGGCGAAGAAAGCTACGAATTATAAAGTGCGCATCGGCATAGGCAAGACAAACGGATTTAATGCGGAGATCATACAGGATCATGCCTGGGTGGAAGTAAAGATCAAAGGCAAATGGTATATCTGCGATCCTAACATGGATAAATTTGCCGCTGATAGCTCCAAGACATATTTTTTGAAAGACAGAACCAGTTTAAAGGGAATTTACAATAACTTCAAAGGTGCGAAATACTATAACGTAAAATTGTAAGGAGATACCCATGAATAATAAAAGATGGACATGCAGGAGGCTTGCGGCTCTGGCCGCAGCTTTCGCATTATTATTTAGTGCCGTGTCGGAAGCGCAGATTGTCTCTGCGGCGGACAGTTCGGCCGGCAAAAGTAAAAAAGAGAGCTGGACGATCGAGAAGCAATGTGTATTTTATTACAGCGGCGGGAAAAAGCTGAAGGGATTAAGACAGCTTGTCGGAAAATACTATTATTTTGATAAAAAAGGTATACAGCGCACCGGATGGCAGAAGATTCGGGGAGACTATTATTTTTTCCAGATAAAAAACGGGGAAGAGGGGTATATGGTGACCTCGAAAAAAGTGAACGGTGTGATGCTTAAAAGCAATGGAAAGGCAAAAAAGACAAAAGCAAGCACGGCAAAGCTGAATGTCATGATCAAGGCGAATAAGATCATGGAGAAGGCGACAAAGCCTACCATGAAAAAATTCGACAAGCTGAGAGCGTGTTTTGATTATTCCATAAAGAAGTTCAGATACAGAGGATCTCCGAAGTTCGTAAAGATAAAGAACTGGGAATATAAGTATGCGTTGGATATGTTCGACAGAGGACACGGAAGCTGTTATTCCTACGGAGCGGCGTTTGCATTTCTTGCCAATGCTGCAGGGTACACGGATGTTTATGCGATATCGAGCGGAGGACACGGATGGGCTCAGGTCAGAGGTAAGGTGTTCGATCCGTCATGGGAGATTGCGGATAAAAAGCATCATTATTTTAACATGTCGTATGATCTGAGCGGAAAGGGCGGAAGGCCGAATTACAAAAAGAACAGAACTTATATGAAGAAGATCTGATCCGGATACGAATTAAAGATTACTTAAAATGATTAATGGAAAGGCAGTTCGGAGATGATTTTCAGTTCACTTGTATTTTTATGTGTTTTTTTGCCGGTTACCTATATTTTGTATACAGTTTTGCCGTCGCTTAAGTTAAAAAACGGTCTCTTGATCGCCGCAAGCCTGATCTTTTACGCGTACGGGGAACCGGTCTATGTGCTGCTTATGATCTTAAGCGCATTTCTTAACTATCTGTGCGCCCGGCTGATCGCGGAGCGCGCAGAGAAGAAAAAACTTTTTCTGATCGCAGGATTAGTTATCAATCTGGGACTTTTGGGTGTTTTTAAATATGCGGCTTTTCTTGTACACACATGCAACAGTCTGTTGGGAGTGAACCTGCCGGAGTTTTCTCTGGCTCTCCCGATAGGTATATCGTTTTTTACCTTTCAGGCATTGTCTTATGTGATTGATGTCTATCTTGGAAATGTGGAAGTGCAGAAGAGCTTTTGGAAAGTATTGCTTTATATCTCTTTCTTCCCGCAGCTTATTGCCGGGCCTATCGTGAAATACAGGGATATCAGCGAAGAGATTGAAAACAGGAGACAGACCCCGGAAGAGTCTGCGGCGGGTATGAGAAGATTTATCTGCGGCCTCTCCAAAAAAGTGCTGATCGCAAATACGATGGGAAGCGCGGCGGACAGCATATTCGCTGCAGAGCTTTCCCAAGTGAATGTTGCTGCGGCATGGCTTGGGGCTGTCGCTTATCTTTTGCAGATTTATTATGATTTCAGCGGGTACAGCGACATGGCCATCGGACTGGGACGGATGTTCGGTTTTCATTTCAGGGAGAATTTTATCTATCCTTACGGAGCACCGAGCGTGCGGGAATTTTGGAGGAGATGGCATATCTCCCTTTCTACGTGGTTTAAAGAGTATCTGTATATTCCGCTGGGCGGTAACCGGAAGGGCAGGGCAAGGGCCTGTCTGAATAAAATAATCGTTTTCTTTTTTACCGGACTGTGGCACGGGGCGAACTGGACGTTTGTCCTGTGGGGATTGTACCACGGTATGTTTCTGCTGTTCGAGGAATATGTGCCTGTGATAAAGAAGGTGCCGAAATTTATCGCCCGTATCTATACGCTGCTTGTTGTGTGCGTAGGTTTTGTGATCTTCAGGGCGGATACTGTTTCACAGGGCTTTTATTTTATCGGGCAGATGTTTACCGGATTTAATTTTACGGCGGCGTCTGCAAGTCTTGTGTGGCAGCAGCTGACGCCGTGGTTTATCGCGGCTGCTCTGGCAGGGATCATAGGGGCGGCGCCCATACGGCCGCTGGCAGACAGGATCCGGGCCGTAACTAATCAGGTGAAGAAGCAGGAGCAGAAGCTATCCGCGGCCGGCCGGGCAGGTATCCAGGCGGGACTTTACCTTCTGGCCTTTATTTTGCTGGCATGGTGTATGCTCAGATTGTCGGGCAGCGCCTATAATCCGTTTATTTACTTTAGGTTCTGATGATGGCCGGCAGGAAAGGAGAAGAGGAAATGAAGAAGATAGGGAGTAGTGTGTTCGTTGCGGCGTGCATGGCGCTATGTCTGCTTCCTTTTGCAGGGATGGCGGTTGCTCCGACGAATACTACGACAGAAAACAGAAGGCTGGTTTCATTTCCGGAGATGAAAAAGGAAGGAAGATGGAATCAGGAATGGCTCGGGGAGGCAGGAGCATATTTTGAGGATCATTTTGCGTTCCGGCCGTATTTTGTAACAGCGGATTCCGAGATTATGGGCAGAGTGTTCGGAGTGTCTGCCATGGATACGGTGATAGACGGGAAGGACGGGTGGCTTTATTACTCATCGACCAGAGATGATTATCTGGGAGCGGATACTTTGTCAGAACGGGGGGCTTATAATGCCCTGCATAATCTGTCATTGCTGAAGCGTTATGTGGAGGGGAACGGTGCAAAGTTCCTTTTTACGGCTGCACCCAATAAAAATTCTCTCTATGGGGAGCATATGCCTTACTACGCAGGAAAAAAAGTAAGCGATATAAAAAATATAGAGCTTATAGAGCCGGGACTGAAGAAGGAAAAGATCCTTTATGCGGATCTGTTTACTGTTTTTAAGGATCAGAAGGAAACGCTGTATCTGAAAAGGGATTCCCACTGGAACCAGAAAGGCGCGGTCCTGGCATATCATACGATGCTGGATGCCCTCGGGAAAGAGCATGATACTTATGAGACTGTACCGGCTGTGCGGACAAAGACAGAATACGGCGATCTGAACCGGATGGTATATCCAAAGAGTGCGGTTCCGGAGTGGAACTTAACGTATGAGAAAGAATATACTTATCAGTACGTGTCGGATTTTGAAAGCGTTGAAGATGCGTGGGTTGAGACCGGTAATGAGAAAGGGCAGGGGAGTCTTCTGATGTTCAGGGATTCTTTCGGAAATACACTTCTTCCTTTGATGGCGGACGTATATAAAAAAGCATACTTTTCCAAAAGCGTGCCCTACCCGGTTGAAGAGTATATGACAGAATACCATCCGGATACGGTTATCGCTGAAAAGGTCGAGAGGAATCTTGATGAGTTTGCCAAAGAGCCGCCGGTAATGACGGGACTTCCGGTGAAGCTTGAGGAGCAGCCGGAAGTAAAAGAGACAAAGACAACGTTTTCGGCCGGGGAGTCGGAATACGATATGTCTTACTTAAAGCTTGGCGGTGTGCTGGATCCGGAGTATGTAAAAAAGGATACGAATGTCTTCATGAGTGTTGCGTGTGCCGGCCAGGAGCAGTCATATGAAGCATTTACCGTATCCGATGAAACTACTGACAACGGGTATCTGTTATATCTTTCCAGAGAGCTGATATCGGGAGACAGCCTTGAAGTAAGTGTGATAACAGAGACGGAAGGAAACCTTACGGTTGTAAAGCAGGAGAGCTTTCCGGTTCCGTCCGGAGAGTAAAGGGAGTGCATGTGATGAAGCAGAAAATATATCTGAAACCGGTGCTTTTGCAGCTTCTTATCGTTATGTCGGCGTTTCTTCTGGCCGGCTGCGGTAAGAAGATAGAAGTAAGTGTCCAGGACATGTATACGCAGACCCGTATGGCTGCACCTGAAGGGGCGACAGTGCGGGAGATCCTGACGGAAGCGGAAATAGATATTGATGAGAGCGATAAAGTCTCACCGTCTTTGGATACAAAGATCATGAAAGATCATGAAGAGATCTCTATCTCCCGCCATGCCAGAGCCAGTCTTGTAGTGGACGGCGAAGCTGCGGATGTAGAGCTGACGGGAGGAAAGGTAAAGGACGTCCTCAGTCAGTCGCAGATCACCCTTGGAGAACATGACTGTATCGATCATGATCTGGAAAGCTATGTCACTGACGGCATGACGATCTCGATCATACGCCGCCTGGCTGTGTCCATTACAGCGGACGGAGAGACGAAGGATTACCTGACGGAGGCTAAGACGGTGGAAGAGCTTCTGTCCTCGGAAGGAGTGGCACTCGGAAAGCGGGACAAGGTAAAACCGAAGCTTTCGAAAGAGCTTAAGGAAGGCACAAAGGTAGTGGTAAAGCGGGTTGACGTCAAAGAAGTGACGAAGAAAGAGACGATCGCTTATCAGACCCGGACGGAGAAGTCGAACAGCATGACTGTCGGGACAAGCAAGGTGACAAGGCAGGGCGTCAACGGTGAGAAAAAAGTTACTTACCGGGTAACCTATGTGGACGGCAAAGAGGACGGGCGCAAGGCGGTCAAAGAAGAGGTGGTAAAGAAGCCGGTTGACAAGATCATCACCCAGGGGACGAAACCAAAGCCGAAGCCGGCATCCTCAAAAGGCAAAGGCAAGAAAGTCGTTTCAAAGAAAAAAGTTTATGACTGCGACGGCTCAGGACATGGATATTATATTATCAAATATTCAGACGGAAGTGTGAAGCATCAGGATTTCTAGATTTCTAAAAATACCCTCAGCGAACAAAAGATATGTGCTCTTTTGTCTGTTGAGGGTATTGTAATTAAAAAAATTAGATTCCATACGACATCAGCTTCTTTTACCGTGACATCCTCTGTCGTTATCGCAATTTTTCCCGGAAGCCCGAGTGATTCGGCAGTATTTTCTGCGCCATTTGCTACCCCGGCAATATCTTCCGGTGCGGCAATATCTTTAAGCTTCGCTTTTGCTGTTGTAAATTCCGCTGTTCCTGTCAGACTGCCGTCCGTATTTAAGATGATATTTTTCATGGCAGGCATTCCTTTGCCGTCCAGTGTAATGTCTGTGTCTTCTGTAAAGTAATATCCGTCTTCCGGTTTTACCGTCACATGCAGCGTATACTTTGTATTAAACTTTGCCTTACCGTCTGTACTTTCTCCTAAAGGATCCTTCCAATGCGCTTCTGCAATGTTCACACCTGCAGTATCTGACACCGGGCTGCTGAAATCTTTCCCGCCCTGCGGCATAGCTGCACTTATGATTATTTCATCCACTATATTTTCATAAACTGCCGTTACTTCCACATCCTCTTTCGGCATGACAAACATTGTGGTACTGTCGTTCTCATTATCAAGATGTATTTCTCCTTTATTTATCCTCCATCCTTTAAATCTTTGCCCGCTTTCCGCTGCATCCGCCTCAATCGTTACCGTATCACCCGCCTTATACGGACCGTCTCCGGTTTCATGATTTACAGTTACATTATGCAGTTCCCTGACATCAGCCGGTTCGCTGGCATAGTCTGTCTCCTTCTCCCCGTTTACATCCTCTGCCAGGATATAGACATGGTAATCCTCACCCCATGACTGATCCGACAACTCAGCCGGAAGCGTAAACGATCCTTCCCCATCCTGACCGGTTGTTTCTAATTTCCCATAATACTTTATATTTGCATCATTCGCTTTTCCTGCCTGATATTCTCTGTCCAGTATCAGTACGGACACCTGCGTGACATCCCCGCTGTCCGCTCCGCTGACCGCATACGGAATGATCACTTCATCCCCTGCACGGATAATATTACCGTTCTGTGCAATTTCCAGTCCGGCAGCTTTCAGTGTCAGCTTATATTCCGCACCCGGCTGTCCGGCAGTACCCGAGACAACAGATGAAAAAAGAACAGATGAAAGCTTTACATTTAGGGCGGGACTTACGCCAATACCATAGTCCCCGCCGTCAATGCCGCAATCTGCACCGCCGATTTCTCCTGAACTGCCTATATATCCAACAGTACATTCCCGGTCGTCAGTACAATCATAAGTCCGCAGCCACCAGTCTGCTGTTTTTTCTGTGCCAATTACCGTCTTCTCCCGGCACTTACAGGAATAGACCGGGTAATATCCGTACTTTTTATTTGAGATATCTTCTCCGTCTAATAAAAAGATATGCTCTCCGGATAACGCTACATAAGTCTCAAATAGATTTACCTTATAAAATCTGGGGTCATGCGCTTCCGCTTCGCTTGATGCGATGGAAGCCTGCTCTGTCTTGGTAAAGCTGTCTGCGAAAAATCCCGAGCTGCTGTAACTACCTTCACTGTTCAGGTATTGCCGGATATAACTGTCTGCCCATATGTAGCTGTCGCTGTCAAATCTGCTGCTGGGGTCTTTATCTTTCCACAGCACGTTGTCACAGTCAAGAAAAATGGCCGTTTCGCCGAAATCTGCCGACTGTTTTTCAAGTACCCGGTATTTTACCGGGTAGCCTCTATATTTTCCAAAGTACACATAACTCCCGTGCCATGCATCCGTCTTGCCGGCAGGCTGCGTCGGATCTGCCATTACAGCACTTCCAACCCCTGCAATAGTTTTATCGCTGTATTTACCCCCCCCCCCTCCCTAGCATTTACCGCAATCTGTTTTCCTGCCATATCCGGCAGTAATCCTGCAAACAGCAATACTGATAAAAGCGCTGTTATTCCTTTTTTTATTATTTTCTTCTTTTCCAAATGTAAATCCCCTTTCGTTTCGTTCTGCGTTTTAATATACAATCTGCTGTCAGCCGGGTCAATATAATCATGCCGAATGATACGTTTTTCAGGACGAACAGACGCAGGAGAACCGGAAAAGTGGTTTGCGTATCTATGCCCGGACAGCATTTATCTTGGAACCGGGGAGCCGCTTTTGATTGGCGGTGATGCGATACGGGAACGGTTTAAGGGATTTACAGGGAAAACAGCGGATATAGTACAGGAGGAATATTTCCCCGTCCTGTTAAATGACTATGCAGCTCAGGTCTGCGGGACGATCATCGTACAGAATTACGGCGGTACGCACCGTGTAATCATTCGATTTACTCTCGGATGGCGTATTTCGGGCGGAAAAGCCCAAATAATCCATCAGCATAATTCTTATGAGTACATGCAGCAGGGAAAAAGCGATGTGCTGAAGATGGATGTAAATACTCTGCAGTTTGTCCGGGGGCTCCTGTTGGATTATCCGTCCGGGCGCCGTATGCCGGTACGCAGCGGGACACAGACAGTTTTCGTCAACCCACATTCCATCCTGTATGTGCAAAGCCTGCGGAACAAAACGGAACTCGTCTGTGTCGACCGGGTAATTGTCTGCAACAGTCCCATCGGAGAGTTCGCAAAGGAGCTGCCGGAAGCATTTTACCCGCTTCACCGTGGATACCTGGTGAATACGCTGTATATCGTAGCCTTACGGCGTTTTGAGGCAGAACTGATTTCCGGCATCACCCTTCCCATACCTGCCCTGAAATATCAGCAGGTAAAACAGGATTTACAAAAGATGCTCCGTATTTAAAGACCGGCAGGAATAAATTCGCTCATTTTTATTTTAAAATGGTTGATTATCTCAAAAAAGCCTTGATTTACGGGCATACAAGCAGGATTTCAAGCTGAATTTACTACCAATTTACTACTTTTGAGGGAAAGAGCCTTGATATGCCGCCCGGAACCCTGCAAG
>CATLEM010000056.1 GCA_949916155.1 uncultured Dorea sp. | reverse complement strand
TAGCTTGAGAGGCTACCCCTTTTTAGGAATAAAAAATAGACCTACTTACATTCGCTCTGATAGAGTACCACATATAACGGATAAAAGCAAGCCTTTTTGCTGAATTCGTTCACTATTCTTTATTTTCTGAATACCCACATCTGCTTGATCTGGCTGGATATATCATCAAATTCCCACAGCTTGTCCGAATTAGCCTTGCTGTTCGGATCATTTACTTTTATTTTTTCATCCTCATAATCTACAAATACGATAAAATGCCCGTCTGTGGTAAAATGCCCCGGCCCCATGACTGCCACAACCGGATTCCCGACTTTCAGATTCTCAGCGACCCGTTTTTCATCAAGAGGAATCTCCGTCACATCAAAGCCAAGCTTTTCACCTCCTTCGGAAAACAGCGTCCACGATGTACCGCTCCCCTCTGCCGCATAGCCATTCTCAGTGGAAAAGTCTGTCATCCACTTCGGATCTTTGGACGTATCGCCGCTAAGATATACTGTCACCATGGAAAGACATGTCAGACCGCACCCGGTAAGTCCCATCACATTACCGGAATACTGGTGATATCCCCATCGCTGATCCCACTGCATAAATAAAGGCATGGAAGAACTGTTCCGAAACTCACTTAGATCTATCTCCGGTTCCTCATCCTTTTTAAACGGATACTCCCACACAAAATCCTTAGTCTCCGGATTTCTCTCTAAAAGTTCCAAAAGCTCCGCAGGATAATCGTCCATGGTATAGCCTTTTTTCTTTGCATATTCCTCGAGCGTCTCTGGCCGGCTCTTCTTTTTCGGCGCCTCCTTTTCTTTCCCTCCGAAGCCCTTAAAGATCATGATTCCTCCTGCCAGGAGAACGAGCACTGCAAGCCCTGCACCGATAGCCTTAATCCGCCTGATCCGTCTCTTCCTGCGCCTTATGGAAGCATTCCGCCTGTTGGCTTTCTGATATCCTCTTCTTCGTTGCTGCCTCTTTCTATTATCTCTCTCCCCGTATCCCATCTGCGTACTTCTCCTCCTTTACGCAAATTTATCAAAACAAAAAAAGAAGCTTTTGCTTTCTGTATAAAGTATAACAGAAAACATGCTTCTTTTCTTTATAAATTTGCAAAGAAAATACAACATTTTTTCTTTATGAAATATAAATTTTTTCTTAAGCCGGATATCTTTTTAGTTTCCACATTCTATACTGATCTCATTAAAGAGCTTCAGCACATCCTCCACACACATCCCATCTTTCTCCTTTCCCTTCTTATCAAGGATCGCCTCACCCTGATGCATCATCAGAAGACGGTTCCCGTACTCGATCGCATATCTTAAATTGTGAGTGACCATGATCGTCGTAAGTTTCTTTTCCTTAACGATCCTGTCTGTAAGCTCCATGATCATCTCCGCCGTCTTCGGGTCAAGCGCCGCTGTGTGCTCATCCAGTATGAGAAACTCTATCGGCGTCATGGCAGACATAAGCAGCGCCATTGCCTGCCGCTGTCCTCCGGAAAGAACTCCGACTTTTGTATCCATCCTGTCCTCCAGCCCGAGATTCAGCTGTCTTAACTGTTCCTTATAATAATTGATGCGGGATTTATTCGTTCCTCTTGTAAGGCCGTAAAGCCTGCCCTTATTGTCAGCCAGCGACATATTCTCAAGAATAGTCATGGACGGGCAGGTTCCCATGGACGGATTCTGGTACACCCGTCCTATCTTCACATTGCGTTTATATTCTTTTTCCCTGGTAATGTCCCTGCCGTCCATAAGAATCTGCCCTGACTCCGCCTCTATACTGCCGCAGATGATATTCAGCATGGAAGTCTTTCCGGATCCGTTGCTCCCCACCACCGAGATAAAATCCCCGTCTTCAATCTTCAGGTTAAAACCGTCAAACAGACACATCTCATTGATTGTTCCCGGGTGGTATATCTTATGAATATCTTTAAGCTTAAGCATGTTTGTTCACCTTCGCCTTTCTTTCCATACTGATGATCAGAATGATCAAAAACAGCACCGCCGTGATCAGCTTCATCGCCTGCGGTTCAAAATTCTTAAGCGCCGCCGCCACACAGGCTTTATATATGACCGAGCCTGCAAGAACTGCCGTCGTCGCCTTAAATACCGTCATCTTTTTGAACAGGCTCGTTCCGATGATAACACTGGCCAGGCCGATGACGATAGCGCCGGTTCCCATGGATATCTCGAACACCCTTTCCTCCTGCGCAAATACACAGCCTGCCAGGGACACCAGCCCGTTTGCAATGGCAAGCCCCAGGATCTTAACATTTCCCTGATCTTTGGCAAGAGCCGTAACAACTACTTCATTATCCCCGGCGGCCCTGAGAAGATACCCCGACTTTGTCTTCAGGTACAGATCCAGTAGGATCTTACAGATCACCGTAATCATCAGTATGATGACCGCCGTTGTGTACGGCGCGGCCCCCTCGGGAACCGCCCCGTTTAAATATTCATTTTTAAATATCGTCTCCTGGGAGAACATGGGAACATTCGCCGTTCCCGCGATATAGAGATTGATCGTCCAAAGGGCCGTCATCATAATGATACCGGACAAAAGATCTCTTACCCTGCATTTTACATGGATGAGTCCTGTACATATCCCCGCAAGCACACCCGCCGCAAACGAAACCGGCAGGGTAAGGTATGGATTCATCCCCCGTGTGATCAGCGCCGCAGTTACCGCCGCTCCTAAGGGAAAGCTTCCGTCCACCGTGAGATCAGGGAAATCCAGTATCTTATATGTGATATATACTCCCAGCGCCAGAATACCATATATCAGTCCCTGTTCTGTTATTGATATGAAAAAATCCATGAAAATGCCTCCCGCTTCCTTACTCTGTTATCTCATCAAAGCTTTCCACCGCTGCGTCTTTAAGCTCCTGCGGAACTGTAATTCCAAGGTTTTCCGCCACTTTATCATTTACATAAAATCCCGGCTCCGTGATCGTCTCATATTTCATCTCGGACGCTTTTTTCTCACCCTTCAATACCTGTGCCGCCATCTTTCCAGTCTGTTTGCCCAGCGCGATATAATCTATTCCCTCCGCTGCAAGACACCCTATCTTTACCTGCTCGATCTCGCTTCCGAATACCGGGATCTTTTTCTCATCAGCCTTCTCAAGAATCGTAGGAAGCGATGCGACTACCGTGTTGTCTGTAAGGTTTGTGATACAGTCGACCTTGCCGAGAAGATCATCTGCCGCCAGCGCCACGTCAGCAGTAGCGGTGATGCCTTTCTCTACCAGTTCAAATCCGTATTTTCCTGCCAGCGAACCATATTCTTTGATGGTGGAGACAGAATTGGCTTCGCTCGTGGTATACATGATCCCCAGCTTCTTTGCATCCGGGAGGATCTGCCGCATCATCTGAAGCTGAGCTTCTACAGGAAGCTTATCAGAAGTTCCTGTAACCTCCCCTGCCGGAGTCCCGTCCTCCCCTGCCAGTTCCGCGCCGATGGGATCTGTCACTGCGGTGTAGATCACCGGGATACCTGCATCCATAGCAGCATTATAAGCACTCTGGGCAGTCGGCGTAGCGATCGCACAGATCAGATCCACTTTGTCAGATACAAAGCTTCCTGATATCTGTCCTGCTGTTCCCATATCAGCCGCTGCATTTTTTAAATCCACGGTAAGATTATCGCCTTCTTTAATCCCCGCTTCCTCAAGCCCTGCAAGAAAACCCTCCCGGCAGTTATCAAGAGAACCGTGCTCCGCAAACTGTGAGATACCGATCGTATAGTTTTCTCCAGCCTTGCCGTCCCCTGAGCCTGAGGAACTGCCGTCGGCGTTTCCTGCACATCCTGCCGCCATCGCTGCTGCCATCACTGCTGATAATAATCCTGCTAATAATTTGTTTTTCATTGTTTCATTCTCCTTTTCTTTTTCTTGATTTTTTTGCTGTTAGGAGAGAATATCTTTCAGAAGCGGCAACACAAAAACCGCCCCAAACCTTACGGTTTGAGACGGTAATATATACAATATTATCGCGGTACCACTCAAATTGACAAATCGTCCACTCTCTCATGTACTAACATACACTCCTGATTGATAACGGGTTCGGTTCCCGACAAGCCATACTCTCTGCAAAGATTTCCGGCTGCCCTCGAAAGTCCATTCGCCTGTCCGCTCCATACGGCAATCCCACCACCTGCCGCTCTCTGTGATCTCGCTTAACAGATTACTACTCTTTCTCAACGGTTTCTAATATTTACGATATTCACTTTAATGCATTAACGTACATTTGTCAAGAACTTTTTTATTTTTTTGATCTCCATACAAAAACGGCTCCGCAACTTTATGGTTAAAAAAGTCAATCATCGGCCCCATGAAAAACGCCGTGACAACCGTCCCTAACCCGACGACCGCCGTGAGCTTCGAAAGGCCCGCGCCTGATGCCAGATACAGGCAGCACCCCGCCGCCACGCACACCAGATCCGTGATGATGCGGATGAATTTAAACTTGCCCGCATGCCATTTATTCACCAGGATCAGCGCCACCATATCATAGGTGGATACACCCATATCCGCCGTAAAATAAATCGCCGAACCAAGGCAGAGCACACTGGCCCCGATGACAAATGCCAACACCCGAAGCCCCGCAGACGGAGATAAAAATATATGGCTCAATGTGCCGTAAGAAAATTCGATCACATACCCCTGCACGGAGATATTGATCAGTGTCCCAAGCCCGATATAATGACGGTCAGCAAAAAGCCCGAAAAACAAAAGACAGACATTTGCAGCCACATAAAGCGTCCCGAACCGGACAGGGATAACGGCATCAAGACCCGCCATAAAGGACTGGAACGGATCCACACCAAAGGCGGCAAGCTTTAAAAATCCCACGCTGACTCCACCCACCAATGTGCCGAAGACCGTCATCCCCGCACGCTTATAAATGATACGTTTATCCTGAATCTCTCTCATCACCTGAACCTCCCGCCATTTTTCGCACAAAAAATAATGTACCACGCATCTCTCAGGATTTCAACTGGAAAATAAAAAGATAATTTACATTTATTTTCCCTCATGATACACTAGTGTAGTATTATTCGTTATACTGGTTTCATGATAAAAACCAAGTTAGGAAACAGGAGTATTGCAATATGCTTAGACAGATCGATCTTTCTGAAATTTCCGACGGAAAACTATATACTGGAAACGATATGGTAAAGACAGACTGCCGTGGGTGCGGCGGGTGTTTTTCGTGCTGCCAGGGCATGGGGAGTTCCGTGGTCTTAGATCCTTTCGATATCTTCTCCATGACCGGCTATCTTTCCAAAAGCTTTGAACAGCTCCTTAACGAAGCCCTGGAGCTTAATGTGGTTGACGGCATCATCCTGCCCAATATCCGTATGAAAAAAGAGGATGGATGCTGCGTATTTTTAACCTCCGAAGGGCGCTGCGGCATCCACAAAGCCCGCCCGGGTTTCTGCCGGCTGTTCCCCCTGGGGCGCATCTATGAGGACCGTTCTTTCCGCTATTTTCTGCAGGTATACGAATGTCCCAAGCCGGATAAGTCGAAGATAAAGATAAAGAAATGGCTGGATATTGAAAATTTCCGCCAGTACGAACGCTTCACAGCGGACTGGCATTATTACTTAAAAGAACTGCAGGAGCTTGCTATGGGCACAGAAGGCGCTGAAGGCGCAGCGCTGGTCAAAAAACTGAGCATGGATATCCTGCAGCGGTTTTTCATCCAGCCCTATGACCGGGATACAGACTTTTACACACAGGTTTACGCGCGCATGGAACAGGCAGGAGAAGGAACGCTCTAACCTCTGAGGTTACCGTTCCTTTCTCCTGCCTGTTTCCCTGCATATCATCTCTGCCCGCTTTTTATCATCTCCGCATACTATCTTCTGCCCGCTTCTTCTTATCCCGTGTCAGATCGAAACTCTCCGCGATCATTCGCTTTATCTCTTTTTCCGGAATCGTCCCGTCTAAGATCACAGAATTCCAGTGAGTCTTATTCATATGATAAGCCGGAACAACTGACGCGAAAGCCTCCCGCCAGAAATCTCTCCACTGAGGCTCGCACTTTACATTCACCCACACGTAATCTCCTCTGGTGTAGATATAGGCAAATGTCTTCTTTGTCCCTTTATGGCGCATCACACACCAGTTATCATCATGAAACGGGTAATCCTCGTACACATTCCCGAGTGTCATGCAATACGTGACTACTTCTCTTTTCTCTCTCATCAGCTCTTCCTCACAATACGGATCTTTACGCTCCGGCAAACTGGCTCTGATACAGATTCTGGTAGAATCCGCCCTGCTCAAGAAGCTCCTCATGGCTTCCCTGTTCGATGATCTTTCCGTCCTTCATGACAAGGATCACATCCGCCTCCCGAATCGTCGACAGCCGATGTGCCACGATAAAGCTTGTCCTGCCTTCCATCAGCTGTGCAAATGCTTTCTGTATCCGTATCTCTGTCCTCGTATCGATGGAAGATGTCGCCTCATCCAAAATAAGCATAGGCGGCCTTACCAGCATCAGCCTTGTAATACACAAAAGCTGCTTCTGTCCCTGGGACAGATTGCCTCCGTCTTCGGTGATCCACGTGTCGTACCCTTTAGGCAGACGCTTGATAAAGCTGTGGGCATGGGAAGCCTTCGCCGCTGCGATGATCTGATCCTGTGTGGCATCCGGCTTTCCCATGACAATATTATCACGGACCGTCCCGGCCTTAAGCCAGGTCTCCTGGAGCACCATCCCGTACCCTGCCCGCAGGCTGTGTCTCGTCATTTCCCGGATGTCTGTTCCTTCTACCTCGATACTCCCGCCGGTCACATCGTAAAAACGCATCAGAAGGTTGATCAGCGTCGTCTTTCCGCAGCCGGTCGGTCCGACAATAGCTATTCTCTGCCCGGGCTTTACATCCAGATTAAAGTGCTCGATAAGCTTCCGCTCCGGCGTATAGGAGAAGGATACATCAGACAGCCGGATATTCCCCTTCACATCCGTAAGCTTAACTGCCCTCTCCGGCTCCGGGATCTGGGGTTCCTCCTCGATCAGATCAAATATCCGCTTCGCGCAGGCGATCGCATTCTGAAGCTCTGTCACTACACCGGATATCTCATTAAAAGGTTTCGTATACTGATTGGCGTAGCTCAAAAAGCTAGTAAGCTGTCCCACGCTCAGAGAACCGTTGATCACGCCCAGCGCTCCCGTCACACCTACACCCGTATACACGAGACTGTTGACAAACCGGGTTGCCGGATTCGTGATGGATGAGAAGAACACTGCTTTCAGCGAGCAATCCTGAAGGCGCTTATTCACCTCATCAAACCGCTCCATTACTTTTTCCGTCTGTCCGAACGCCTGGACGATCTTCTGGCTGCCAATCATTTCTTCGATAAGCCCCGTCTGCTCGCCTCTCGTCTCCGACTGAAGCTTGAACATCGTATATGTGCGCTTTGCGATAAAACCCGCTACAAGAAATGATACCGGAGTGATCAATACAACGACAAAAGTGATCTTCACATTTACAGAGAGCATAAAGCAGAACGTCCCCGCTATCGTCGCCACTCCGGTGAACAGCTGGGTAAAGCCCATCAAAAGCCCGTCCGCGAACTGATCCACATCCGCGATCACCCGGCTCACTACCTCGCCGTAAGGATGACCGTCGATATATTTAAGCGGCAGGATCTCTATCTTTTTAAACGCATCGTTGCGGATATCCCGGACGATCTGATAGGTCATCTTATTGTTGCAGATATTCATCAGCCACTGGGCAAATGACGTGATCAGGATACAGGCGCCGATCTGTACCAGTACCTTCATCACTCCGGCAAAATCCACATGCCCTGCCGACACGATAAAGTCCACTGCTTTTCCCGTAAGTTTGGGAATATAAAGGGTAAGAGCCACTGTCACCACCGACAGCAATATGGTAAATACGACAAATATCCGGTAACGCCCAAGACGGCCGAACACCTTTTTCAGTGTATCAGACTGTCTGTCATTTCGTCTTTCTCCCATCTTACCGCGCCTCCTTTCCCGATGTCTTCGCGTCCTTTGCAAACTGAGAATAATAAATCTCCTGATAGATCCCGCAGTTTTCAAGAAGTTCTTCATGCGTCCCAAGTCCCGCCATCTCTCCGTCGTCCAGCACAAGTATCTGATCAGCATACATGATAGAAGATGCCCTTTGGGACACGATAAACACTGCCGGACTGCCCTTCATCCGCCGTATCGCGGCACGAAGCTTGGCATCTGTGGCAAAATCGAGCGCCGACGCACTGTCATCTAAGATTAGTATCTGAGGCCGGCGCACAAGCGCCCGCGCGATCGTAAGCCTCTGTCTCTGCCCCCCGGACAGATTCTTTCCGTCCTGAGAAATCTTAAACCCAAGCCCCTCCGGCTTTCCCTCTATGAATTCCTTCGCCTGGGCAGTCTCCGCTGCCTCCCAAAGTTCCTCTTCTGACGCTTCCTCTCTGCCCCACCGGAGGTTGTCCGCCACGGTCCCCTTAAATAATACGGCCCGCTGCGGAACAACACCGATATTTTTGCGAAGCTCACTGAGCTTATACTCTTTCACATCTTTCCCGCCTATCCTGAGCTGGCCTGCAGATACATCGTAAAATCTCGGGATAAGATTGACCACCGAGGATTTCCCCGAGCCCGTCCCGCCGATGATCCCGATCGTCTGTCCGCGCTTTACACAAAAGCTTATATCACTCAGCGAATCCGCCCCCGCCCCTTCATAGCGCATGAACACATGGTCAAATTCGATAAAAGGCTCATCATCATTTTCAGCCGTCTCTTTGAGCAAACCGCTGCCGTCCAAATCCCCTTCCGGTATCCCCGCCTTCTCCTCGAATACGCTCTGGATCCGGTTCCCGCAGGCTATCGCTTTTGTTACGGTTATGATCAGATTCGCAAGCTTGACAAGCTCCACAAGTATCTGTGACATATAATTGATCAGGGCAACGACCTCGCCCTGGGTGATGATCCCTGTATCTACCCTGACAGCGCCCACATAGATCAGCACGATCAATGCTCCGTTCACGATAATATAAGTGAGCGGATTCATCAGCCCGGAAAGTTTCCCGACATATTTCTGTGCATCGGTCAGAGCCTGATTATTCTTTTCAAAATTCTGTATCTCAGACTTTTCTTTGTTGAACGCACGGATAACTCTCGCTCCCGTCAGATTCTCCCTTGTGGCAAGGAGTACCGCATCCAGATCCGCCTGCACCTTTTTATAAAGGGGCATCGTAACAAGCATGATACCGAATACAACGACGGACAAAAGCGGGATAGCCACCACGAACACCAAGGCTCCCTTAACATCTACGGTAAACGCCATCACCATCGCCCCCACCACGATAAAGGGCGAGCGGAGAAACAGGCGGAGTACGAGATTGACTCCCGACTGTACCTGATTAACGTCACTGGTCATCCTCGTGATCAGTGTAGAAGTTCCGATCGTATCCATCTTCGAAAAGCTTAGATTCTGAATGTGCGAGAATAAGGCTTTCCTGAGCTCCGTAGCAAAGCCGGTAGCCGCTTTTGCAGAAAAATACTGGGCAGTGATCGAACAGACAAGCCCGATGACGCCGAGCGCCACCATGATCAGACACATTCTGATCACATACGGTTTATCACCGTTTGCAATACCGTTATCAATGACCGCCGCCATGACGAGCGGGACAAGGAGCTCAAAAGACGCCTCTAAGAGTTTGAATAACGGCGCAAGAACCGTCTCCTTTTTATAATTCCTCAAATAGATAAGCAAAGCTTTCATTTTTCGTCTCCTTTTAACATTCTCTGACATCAAAAGCGGCAGCGCAGATTATGCGCAAGCCGCGTAAAAAGCATCACTGTCAGGATGCACTTTTTTTCTTGTTTTCACTCTTCCTGTTCTCCTCGAGAAATTTTGCAACCTCCAGATTAAACAGGTCATAATTCTCATTGGCAATAAAATGATTCCCTGGAATCACAGCAAGCCTTGCAGCCGGAAGCCTCTTAAATATCTTCTTGCTGTGGCTTCTTTTAATCATATCATCCTCCCCGACGATCACCAGCGTCGGAACACGTACTTCTCTAAGCTCATCAATGGGAATGTCCGGTCCCTTAACCATCAGTTCCAAAAGCTCCATCTTCCGGTATGCCTCGGCACTGTCATCCGCGTCTGCAGCCGCCTTCGCCGCCTTATACTCCTTCATCAGAGAAAAACGGACTGTCGTCCTCAATCCGCCGGGATTTAAGTTCGCACCGTTAAGAATCAGGCGGTTCACCCGCTCCGGATGGCGGATCGTAAAAAGAAGTGCGATATTCGCCCCGTCCGAAAAACCAAGCATATCCGCACGCCTGATCTCGTGCTGCTTCATGAAATCATACAAATCATCCGCAAACTGACTGATCGTAAACGGCGCTCCCCCCCTTGGAGACTTCCCATGCCCTCTGGTATCGATCGCAATCACACGGTAAGACTTTTGGAAATGCACGATCTGATGACTGAAATATGTCGCATCTTCCCCATTTCCATGCAGTAATATAAGCGGTTGCCCGTTCCCTCTCACAACATAATGAAGCTCTACATCCATGCAAAATCTTCCTCTCTTTTCCTTAGTCGGTAATTATGACAGCAATCTATGCTGGAAAATATTAGTCTACTAATAATATTATCATAAGACACCTGGTTTTCCAATTGTATTTTTTAATTTAATCAGTAAATCTCCAGTGTTTTTCTGCCCGCTCCAGCCGGAACAAATATGGTTCTTCTCTTGACATTTCCGGAGAAAACGGGCAAAATAAAGATACGAAAAACGACTAGAGAGGTGACAGACTTGTATTCAGAACAACAACAGATGAAGAACAGAGACACAGCACAGCTTATGATTGAAGAGATGAAGAACGAGATCGAGAAACAAAAGAAGCTTCTGGATAAAAGAGATCATGAGATTGAAAACCTGAAAAGGCTTCTGGAAGAAGCAGACGCCCGGGCAGAACAGACCGTCAGAACAACGCCTGCTAATTACGGTGAGAGCCTGGATATGGTTTACGAGATAATATCCGACCTGAAAAAATATACGCCAGAGGAAGTACTGTTCTATGCGGCTTTGCTACTTGCCGGGCTGATGGAGACAAAAGACGTAGCAATATACATGGTCGTAAACAAAGATTACGCCAGACTCTTTTCATCCACTTCCAGTGAAGCCGCAGCGCTCGGCCATTCCATACGGTATTCTGCAATGGGCGATCTGTACAGGACTCTTGAAGCAGGACGCATCTTTGCCAATGAAGATATGGTCCCGGATCTTCCGCTCATGGCAAGCGGCGTATATGCAGAAGATGAGATACAGGTACTTTTAATGTTCTGGGGACTTTCAGGACAGCAGATGGGGCCGTCCTCTGTAAAGCGCCTGACCGTGATCTCAACCCTCATTCAAAATGCACTCCTGCGGGCAAAGCGCTGCATGGCCGGCTTCAGGCGCCACAATTGCATGGAAGGAACCAGCGTGCTGAATGAGAAAGCCTTTACCACACTGACCCGGACATTCCTTGCAGCAAGAGCGAAAGGCCTGACCGAATGTACGCTGGCGGAGATTGTGATGGGTTATCAGGACTATGACGTGATCGCTTCAAAGATCTCATATAATATCCGACAGACTGATTATATGGGGATAATGGACGGCAGAAAGCTCTATATATTGCTTACTAACACCGATATTGAAAATGCCGATGCTGTTAAAGAACGATTGTTAAAGCTCGGATATCAGTGCGTGCTCAAAGAGACAATTTAACTATTCAAAATCCGCCTTATCAGGCTGCTTTTCCAGTTTTACAAATAAAAAGCCATGTACCGGTACGCAAGTACATGGCTTTTATCTCTGCCGCATCGTATTAACTGTCACATCATATTAACTGTCACATCGTATTAACTGCTTATTTCAGATCGTCAAATGTTCTGGCACCGCTGACGGCGCCTCCCAGCAGATCCAGCTTATATGTCCACTGGGTAAGTTCTTTATATTTTGCATCAAATTTGCTTTTTTCTACAGCAGCATCTCCCAGTATATATCTTCCCTGTTCCTCCTTTTCAAAGTTCCCGTGACACTCCAGATAATACCCCGAATCTCCAAGGGCGCTTTTATCCCTCTCCCATGAAAAATAAGTATAATAATCATGAAAAAGATCTCCCTCCGGTTCATACCGGTAAACCGCCAGAAGAGGCTCTCCGCCCGGATTCACGATACCGACGATTCCGTTATTGCCGCCGACTTCTTTAAAAAGCACTTCTGATCTGAGCTTCTGCGGACCTGACTCCTTAAGGCTCCACAAATCGTACATTGCATTAACTGCGGAGTTATCCTTCATCTCATAGACAGCCAGCAGTTCCTGTATACCGTCCCCGTTGAAATCATCTGCTGCCGCCAGCGGTTCCCAATACGGACTGTTCGTATACCCCGGCTGATTCTCAATTTCCCTGATAACTTCCTGTACCATATCTGCTGCCGTTCTGCTGTCTGCCCTAGTCTCGTCTTTCTTAAGTTCTTCATCCGTATTCCTGCCGCCCCGAAAAGAAAAGCATATCACAATAATAATGACCGCCGCTGCCGCGATCCCGCCTGCAAGCAGTCTACTGCTGAATTTTTTACCGCCGTCTTTTTTCACAGCGTCATCTGCTGTATCTTTGCTCTCATCACACACCGGCGCACCGCATTGATAGCAGAACTTATCACCGTCTTTTAATTTGCTCCCGCATTTCGTACAATATGCCATCCTCTCATCTCCCTGATTTCTGCCGGCAAACTAAAAAAATAATCCATTCTCCGGGTTCGCCTGTTTTTCCTTTGTTACTCATGATTATACCATCTTGCAGATTGGATGTCATTTTATTTTCGTGTCTATCTTAATCCTGAATTATATATCCTCTCCACATCTTCCCATGCTTCCCGGTCAAATTCCCGTCCGCGGAAGTAATACTTCCTGTCCTCATCCGTAATCTCCCGGATCACCTTGCACGGATTTCCTGCCGCGACCACCCAGTCAGGGATATCTCTGGTCACGACGCTCCCCGCCCCGATCACCGTGTTGCTGCCGATGTGCACGCCCGGGCAGATGACCACATTGCCGCCGATCCACACATTATCCCCGATCGTCACCCCTACGCCGTACTCATACAGTGTATTGCGGGTCTCCGGATGCAGCGGATGTCCCGCCGTGTAGATCGACACGTTCGGGGCAAACTGACAGTTGTCTCCGATCACTACCTTCGCCACATCAAGGATCGTACAGTTATAATTGGCAAAGAAATTCTTCCCCACCTCGATATGCGTGCCATAATCGCAGTAAAACGGCGGGTTGATAAATGCTCCCTCCGATTTTCCCAGCAGCTCTTTGACGATCCGGTTAATCGTTTCAAAATCTGAGCGGTCCGCCGTATTCAGCGCCTGCGTCAGCCTCCGCGCCCTTTTTTGTTCCTCAAAAACCTCCTCGTCGGAGATATACGGCAGCTCTCTGTCTCTTCTCTCTGTATTTTTCATAAATGATCCCTCTTTTCTGTTCTATGTTCTATATTTCGTTTTTCGTCAGGTTCTTCACCCACGCATATTTTTTATAATGCCGGTAAACCGCCGGAAGCTTCACAAGCTCATCCAGATTCAGCAGAAAATATACCCACAGCACCGGCAGCTTGAGCACAAATGCCGCCAACGCCCCCACAGGGACGATGACAACCCACATCGTCACCGCGTCGCAGCACATCCCGAACTTCGTATCTCCCCCAGCGCAGAAAATCCCCGCCACTACTGTTGAATTTACGGACTTTCCGATCAGATAATAGCTGCAGATAAAAAGCATGACCCGCAGGTATTCCTTCGCCTGTCCGTTTAAGTTCGACGCGAAGGTAAAGACAAACGGCGAACATGCCAGCAAAAAAAGCCCGGATAGAACTCCTGCCGCCAG
>CATLEM010000055.1 GCA_949916155.1 uncultured Dorea sp. | reverse complement strand
TGATAGGCGGCATGACCGCCAAGATTAGTAGGTAACAAAGAAATCGCCTCCAGTCGATTGAAATAAAATATAATCAATCGGCTTCGCCGCAAATTTTGAGCGATTTGTCAAGCGTTTTTTTAAAAAAGTGGGTGATTTTTTTAAATAAGGGTCTGAAAGCCTTATAAAATAAGGGCTTAAGATGCCGAGAAGTTATACAGTGAAAAAGGAGGATATGTTTAGAGATGAACGCAAGGGAAACCTATGAATTTTGGCTTACGGATTCTTATTTTGACGAAAGGACAAAGGAAGAGCTGCGAAGCATCGCAGAGGATGAAAAAGAGATCGAGGAACGGTTTTACCGGGATCTGGAGTTTGGCACCGGAGGACTCCGCGGGATTATCGGGGCAGGCACAAACCGGATGAATATCTATACGGTGCGGAAAGCAACACAGGGGCTGGCAAACTATATGATTAAGGAGAGGGCGCAGGAAAAAGGGGCGGCGATCGCTTATGATTCCCGCAACATGTCCCCGGAATTTGCAGAGGAGGCGGCCCTCTGCCTTGCGGCAAATGGGATAAAGGCGTATATTTTTCCGTCCCTTAAGCCTACGCCGATGCTGTCTTTTGCGCTGCGGGAGCTTGGGTGCGCTGCGGGGGTCGTAGTGACGGCAAGCCATAACCCGCCGGAATATAACGGTTATAAAGTATATTGGGAAGACGGCGCACAGATTACATTTCCCAGGGATAAGGAAATCATCGGAGAGGTAAATGCCATTGCCGATTATGCCCGGGTAAAGACAATATCACGGGAGGAGGCCGAAAGTTCAGGCCTTTATCAGGTAATCGGAAAAGAGATGGACGACAGGTACATGGAAGCGCTGAAAAAGCTGGTCCTTCATCCTGAGATCATTAAAAAAGAGGCAGAGAACCTGAAGATTGTCTATACGCCGCTCCATGGGACAGGAAATCTTCCGGTCAGGAGAGTACTTCGGGAGCTGGGATTTGCCAATGTATATGTGGTAAAGGAGCAGGAATTGCCGGACGGAGGCTTCCCTACCGTCTCTTACCCAAACCCGGAGGAAAAGGACGCGTTCGCCCTGGCGCTTAAGCTGGCGGAGGAAGTGGATGCGGATATCGTGCTGGCGACAGACCCGGACGCGGACCGGCTCGGCGTGTATGCGAAGGATGCGAAGACAGGAGAATATGTAAGCTTTACAGGGAATATGTCCGGGATGCTGATCTTAGAGTATCAGCTTGCGCGAAGAAAGGCTCTGGGAGTGCTCCCGGAAAACGGAGCTGTGGTCACGACCATCGTATCCGGCAAGATGGCAGGAGAGATCACAAAAGCTTATCAGGTGGAATTGATCGAGACATTGACGGGATTCAAATATATCGGAGAGCAGATCAAATTCTTCGAGCAGAGCCGGGCGCATGAATATATATTCGGCTATGAAGAAAGCTACGGATGCCTTGTGGGAACCCATGCCCGCGATAAGGATGCGGTTGCGGCGGTAATGGCGCTCTGCGAGGCGGCGGCATACAGTAAGAGCATGGGGATGACTCTGTGCGATAAGATGCGGGAATTGTATGAGACTTATGGATATTATAAGGAGGGTCTGTGTACAGTGACGCTGAAAGGGCAGGACGGCGCGAGGCGGATCGCGGAGACGTTGGAAAATATCCGCGCGGATGTCCCGGAGAGTATCGGCGGATTGAACGTGGAGCAGTTCAGGGATTACAGGGAAGATGTGAAGCTTGATATGGCAAGCGGTGAAAAATCCGGCACAGGGCTTCCGAGATCCAACGTGCTGTATTTTGAACTGGAAAAAGGCGCGTGGTGCTGCGTCCGTCCATCCGGCACGGAGCCAAAGATTAAATTTTATGTCGGTGTAAAAGGAGACAGCAATGAAGAAGCAGAAGTTATGCTGCAGAATTTATCGGAGGCAGTAAAGAGGATGGTATGACCGGCAGGTAAAACAGTTTTGTGTGATGATGTACAGAGAAACTTGATTAAACAGGAGGATACGATGGGATTTTCAAAGGATTTTGTATGGGGCGCGGCGACCAGCGCTTATCAGATAGAAGGCGCCGTAAAAGGCGAAGGGAAAGGGAGGCATATCTGGGATGTCTACACCGACGAACCGGGGCATATCTTTGAAGGGCATACGGGAGAGACGGCGTGCGACCATTACCACAGATTCCGGGAAGATGTAGAGATCATGAAAAAGATCGGGCTTAAGGGCTACCGCTTCTCCATCGACTGGTCGCGGGTGCTGCCGGAAGGAACCGGCCGGGTCAACGAAAAGGGGATTGCTTTTTATAACGCCCTGATCGACGCGCTTCTGGCAGATGGTATTGAACCCTTTATCACGCTCTACCATTGGGAGCTGCCTTATGAGCTTTATAAACGGGGCGGATGGATGAATCCGCAGATCACGGAGTGGTTTGGGGAGTACGCCCGCCTTGTGGCAGAGCGTTTCAGCGACCGGGTCACGCATTTCTTTACGCTGAATGAGCCTCAGTGTTTTATCGGGCTTGGATTTCTGACGGGCGAGCATGCGCCGGGGTTAAAATCCCCGCTGTGCGATACGTTCGCTATGGCCCACAATGCGCTGAAAGCACATGGAAGGGCGGTGCAGATGCTGCGCCAATATGGGAAACAAAAGCTTACCGTCGGCTATGCGCCCACCTGCGGCATGTGTTATCCTGAGACGGAAAAACCGGAGGACATCGAGGCGGCAAGGCAGATGATGTTCGCCATGCAGCCGGAGGATTCTAACTGGACATGGAATATTTCATGGTGGTCGGATCCGGTGCTCCTAGGACATTATCCCGAGGAAGGGCTTAAGCGCTATGAAAAGTATCTCCCGAAGATCACGGAGGAAGATATGAAGCTGATCGCAGAGCCCATTGACGTATACGGCCAGAACATTTATAACGGAAGGTGCCTCCGTATGGGGGCGGACGGGAAACCGGAGGATGTCAGGCGGTATGAGGGATTCCCCAAAACAGCCATTGACTGGCCGGTAACTCCGAAGGCGCTGTACTGGGGACCGAAATTTTTGTATGAGCGCTATCAGAAACCGATCTATATCACCGAAAATGGGCTTTCCTGCCACGACGCCGTATCGCTGGACGGGAAAGTGCATGATCCTAACCGGATTGATTTTCTCGCGAGATACCTCCATGAATTAAAGCGCGCGGCGGGAGAGATCGACCTGCGGGGATATTTCCAGTGGTCGCTGATGGATAATTTTGAGTGGGCGAAAGGCTACTCAGAGCGCTTTGGGCTTGTCTATGTAAATTTTAAGACGCAGGAGAGGATACTGAAGGACTCGGCGTACTGGTATCGGGATATGATCCGGGATAATGGGGAAAGGCTGTGATAAACCGAAAGAAGGCAGATTTACACCGCTATCGCGGACGACGTAAAGGAGCGGCTGGAGGATGGTGTTCTGGATATAGGGCTTTGCTGGAATCTGTATCTTAAGCAAGCCATATAGACGGTTCAAGTAATAGTTATTTTTGTAATATTACAATTTCCCCCTCCCCCTGCGGTTCCTGAAATCCTTTATAATGATGTTCCAGTATTTCATCTGTTATTATGAATGGTGAGTTAGCATGCAAAGATAAATTCCTTTTTTGAAGTCTTTTGCGTAAAAGCTTTTTATTGGCTTTCATGTACACCAATTCAACGGTGCCGCCCGCATTTTCAATTATATTTCGATAAAACTTCCGATTATCTTTGCTCCAAAAGCTAAAATCAATGACAACATTTTTTTCATTTTGGATTAAACTTATCATTTTTTGCCGAAGTAAAAGTTCTGCTTTTTCAGATAACTCATCGTACTGGTTTTCCGGATAATCAATTCCTCTTTGTCCGTATGTGTTCCACATTTCCTCATCGATAGAAAGTCTGACATATCCCTCTTGCTCTTTTTGCTTTGCATATGTTGTCTTTCCGGAACCGCATACTCCGCACATCATTATAACTTTACTCATGATATTTCCCCCGTGAATGAAAATGTATTGTTTTTAAGTATATCAAATTTGCGGATAAAAATATACAAATCATTTATATTTTTTCTGTTTATAAAGCGGCCTAAATTAAAAAAGTGAACGGTAATGCGGTTGCATTTTGAATAAGGGAATCTTATAATAGAAACTATAAACGGATGGAAAGAGGCGTTCAGATGTTTTTATCATAGGAATTAACACAGAGTACCTGCGTTTGAATTCTGTCCGAAATGCGGAAGGAGATTTTGATATGGGTACATTAGTGATTTATTTTTCCCAGACAGGGACAACAAGGGCAGCCGCTGAAAAGATCGCAGAGATTAAGAAGGCTGACTTAGTGGAGATTAAACCGGAGAGACCTTATGAGATGTCTTACGGGAAGACAGTATTGACAGCGATGAAAGAGATTTTTACAAAAGCGCGTCCGGCGCTCGCGATGGAAATACCGGACGTACAGAAATATGACCGAATTCTGATCGGATTTCCTAAACTAGTGCCTGGGTTTTAGCCGTGTATAGCGTGTATTGTGTTGAAAATAATGGAATATAGTTACAGAATACACAAAGCATAAGAAAAAATGTGTATGAAGTAAAAGGAATAAATGTAATGACTGGCAGGAGAAAGAAAGTCTCTGGAAGCCAGTTTTTTTATAAATAGATTGTATGGGAGTTTCCACGTCAAGAACGGGTGCCGTTTGTCACATGTGAACAGTTTTAAGGTACAAGGTTTAGTAGGTTCTGTAGATAGCTTTTTATCTCAGATGCTGATATAGTGTCGTACTTGAAGCAGAGAAGATTTTAAAGAAGGAGAAAATGGAGAGCCGTAGATTTATTTTGAAGAAGGGAGAAAGATTATGGCGTTACAAGAAGCGATGGAGGGAACAGCTAAGATCAAAAGAAACATTTGGCATAGGGGGAACGGACCATGCAGCTTCAGAGGGGAGCTCAGAGGGGGGATTTCGAAAAATAAAAAGGTTCTGAACCGAAAAGTAAGGCACCATTCTAAGGAACTTTTGCAGAATGCGGATTATAAGAAAATTTGCCGGACAGTAATGATGGTAAATTTTACTTAACCGAATCTAAACAGGCAGGATGTATTCACATAAAAAGGAATATGTCCTGTTTCTTTCAGCGTTTCGGTTTCCGTCTACATTTGCTCTTGCCTATGTATGTGTGTTGGCGGTCGTACCGCTTGCCATTACTCAGATATCTATGCCTAGTTTTTTGAAGGAAGCGCTGGTAGAGAGTTTGGGATGAGCTGAGAATTAATAGCAGCAGACTGTCTGCCATGAGCGGTGCAGTCTGCTGTTATATGATTATGGCAGTATTATGCAATCCTCTGCAACAATATAGATGCATGATTGACGGCCTGATTATCGACTCCTGTGCCTGCCAGATAATCTTTGGTAGAAGATTTATTGCGCAGTACGACTGTCGATCCGGCTGTGATTGAGGTTATGAACATGCCTATTAATGCTACCCGATCTGTAGTAGTAAGTGAGTCGGAATAAGCGCCGAAAAAGGATAGAGGATTTTCAATTCCATTGATAGCAACCGCATAAGCGGCATTCAGTAATCCAGTGACGGGGCGGATTAAAAGCGAGTAGTCAATGCGGTAAATACCTTCTGTATTTACGATGATTTCTGGTGTGTTAGGGATAAAGGTAAAATCACCGGATTGAAATGCGATCAGAAATTTAACAGCTTCTTCCGGGGGAACGTCCTGGAAGCCTCCTTGCATAACAGCATTGAAATATGCCGGCTGTATTCCGGGGATTGACGGACCTTCTGGATCTGGACAGCAGCAGTTACAACATGGATTATGATGGTTCATTTTATTCACTCCTAACAAATAGCGGTATTTTTATTTCATCGTATGCATATAATTGTTGTTTGTGCAAATTTTAAAATGTTTCCTTTTTGTAAAATGATGAGAAACAGCGTGCAGAATATTTTGATCGCCGTTGAGTGGCGATAGGATGATGTTAATTAAGCTCTATAAGAATGATGGCAGAGCTGTTTGTATCGGAGAAATTTCTGTCAGACCTGCACAGTTTTCGAGGCTTTAGTTTGGTACATTCTGTGAATAGCATTTTCGGCAGAAAGTGGTATAGTGTCTTGCTTGATAACACAACTTTGCAGAAGAAAAGAAAGGAGACACTATATGGGAAATCACAACATTATACAAGATGAGCTGTGGACAGAGGCTGCGGAGGGATGGGCAGATACGAAAGTGAAGGAGTATCTGGAACAGAATCATGAGGGGTATAGGGAGTTGCGTGAGAGATCAAGGAGTCTGCGTGAGAAATGTCCTGTTATTGATGGACTTGTCTATGAGGAAGGAGAAGTAAGCCTGACGGCGGAGGAACACCGTGTATTTGTAGAGTATCTGGATGTAGAGGATCTGCTTGCACAAATGGAACGGGAATATCATTTTTATCTGGGGCTGGCTATGGAGCTGCCTTTCGGACAGGTAGTGTGTGGTATTCAAGATGCAGCAGGATTGTCAGGAAGCGAGACGGTTAATCGAAAAGGAAGGCTTTTGGATTTGATGCTGGACGGACGTATAGAGGATTCGGAGCGGGAATTCCGGTCAGCATGTGAAGAGAACCAGAAACTAGAAGAGAAGATTCTGGAGCTGGATGAAAGTGTAAGAAGCCTGGGATTATCGAAAGAGACATATGCCAGAATAGATAACTATATCAGTGCGGTGAATACTCGGTGGCTTAAGTACAGCGAATTCATGTATCGGTATGGCGTAGAGGATGTTCTTGCATTACTGCGGTAATGCAGAAGGGCGATGCAGATATTACAACATGAAAGTTTATCTTTTTATGAAGGCCGGCTTTAATGATGGAGCCAACGAGAATGGTACGAGGTGAGTTTATGAGAATAATAGAGAAATACAAGGCAAAACGCCCGGAGCGTATTATGTTTGGTGATCCTGTGGACTTTGAATATTATAAGGATCAGCCAGAGATAAGGGACAAGATAGTCGTTAACCATACGCCCACAAAGGAGTTTACGGCAGGTATAGTACTGGAAGACAAGGAGGATCCGGATGCACCAGGGAAACGGCAGAGACTTATGGCATTCTATTTTGCACCGGAAGAGGAGATCGAAGTTTATATGAACGGAAAAATGTATTCTCTTCAGAAGGTTGATGTAAGAAAGATTGTGATAACTTCCGGACGCTATGTGCTGGCAGTTGAAGGAAGACATGAAGTATGGCCGGTGGATGTGAATGGGGTATGGGGAATGTTTGTAGAGTATTATAGAGAAGAAGAGGGGAGGAAAATTATTGGTGCAGAGATACTTCAGGTCATCCCGCCGGATTCGTCTACATTCGATGATATGCGGGATCTGATAGACTACCTTTTTAAAGATGCCCGGTTGGCAGAAAAGGAAGAGGAATAGGTATTACAGGATACGAAAAGTATGTTAGAAAATTTATCATGATTTGACTGACAAAAGAGCTGCTTGCGGGCGGCTCTTTTATCGTTGTGAAAGGACAGTGACCAGATGCAAAGAGAAAGGAGAAAGAGTGGGATGGTGAAGAAGAAACAGGTGGTGACGGTTGAGATTATAAGAAGAACACCGGTGTTGGAAAAGCTGAGGATTAAGGGATACCAGAAAAAGTGCAGGATAGTGAAAAACTAGGAGGGTGAAAGTGATGAAAACAGAAAAGATATTTTCTGAGTTTGTTGCAGCGAAGATCAAAGATTATCTGCCGGCAAAATACCAGGAAGCAGACTGCTGGGCGAAAGAAAGCATAGGAAATAACGGGATATACCGGTGGGGGATTACTTTGCATTTACCAGGAGAGGACGGAGAGCGTAACATTTATATGGAGCGTTATTACAGCGAACTAAAAGCAGGGGTTCCGATGAACAAGATCATGGGGGAGATTGCAGCTCAGCTGGAAGGATGCAGGGAACTGGATCTGATGTTGAGGGATAGCCGTATAGAAGATTATCAATATGTAAAGCCATATCTGAGTATTTCCCTCATCAACGCAGGCGCCAACCGGCGGAAGCTTCTGCATATGCCATATATGGAAATGGAAGACCTGGCTATGATCTGCCGGGTCGAGATGCCCTATCCGAAGGGTTTAGTAATCGTAGAAGTAATGAATGAATCTTTTCAAACGTGGGGTGTCAGTAAAGAAGCTATGTTTGGTGCGGCATTCAAGAATCTGTGGGAATATAAAGACTTTACGTTGCAGGAGTTAGCTCCTGCGGTGGAATATCTGCAGGGAGGGCAATGCGAACCTGAGAATCTGTTGGACGTACCAGACGGCACGCCTGTGGATCTGCAGGAAATGCTCTATGTATTGACGAACCGAGAAAAGGTCCGTGGAGCATCAGCCATACTGTGTCCCAGGGTTATGAATAAGATCAGCGATCTATTCCCGGAAGGGTTCTATATTATTCCGTCTTCCATTCATGAAACATTGATTGTACCGAAAAGATGGGGATTCCAGATAAAAGACATAAAAGAGACGACACGTGATATCAACAGGATCATGGTGCCAACTGAAGAAATCCTATCCAGCCATATCTATGAGTACGACCGGGATGCCGGAAGAATCCGGCAGGCGCGGGAGTCAAAGGAAAAGAAGAGAGGGATGGAGAGGTGAAACAGTCTGGATATTATAAATAGCCATCAAAGAATGCATTGATATCCGTTCCAAAGATATGCGCCAGGGCAACCAGCTCGCTTGCCTTGATATTCATACGGTTGGTTTCCAACTTTGCATAGGTGCTTTTGGAGATGGAAATGCCTGCCAGGTTCAGCTTTGCGGTCACCTGATCCTGCGTCAATTTATTCTGGTAGCGGAGAGTTTGGATGTTTTTGCCGATATCCAGGTCGGGTCTGATCTTTTGCATGAGTGGTGCTCCTTCTTGTAAAATATTTCGTAATAGCGAAACTTAAGGTTGATTTTACAGAAGAGGGATTCTATAATGTTTCGTAATAACGAATTATTGACGAAGCAGGAGAGAATTATGCATCAGAAGGATATGGAAAGATTTGCGTTTTTATATTTATGTGGACAGAGAGACAGGGAAATACTGGCTGGAACAGAGCGGATGACGTTTGAGGATTTTGACAGGCTTGCCTATATCACAGATTTCCTGGGACTTGATCAGATGAATCTGGTGATATGGAACCAGTTTTCCCCGCAGTTTAGCGGACAGTTCCAGGCGATAGAAAGAATACTTGAAGAAAATTGCAGGGATATGGAACTTGGAGTGTATGAAGACGACCTTCGTCTTTATGACAGATGGCTGGCTCAGTTCTGTGCAGATGCGCCAGATAAGGAGTCACAGGAATATCTGGCAGAGGTTATGAATCTTTTAATGGAAGAAAGAAATGAGAAAATAGCAGGGCAGGCAGAGGAACCGGAGAAGGAGTAATGCCTGTTCTTTTTGTTTCGACTTAATGGATAGAAAATATTTGGAACGATATCTTATATTTTTACATATTTTACCGAAGAATAGTATCAAAGGTATATCGGCAAAGGAAGCAGGATATATTGGATAGGGTGTAGATGACAGGCTCAGCGATTGGGGGTGACAGAAATGGAAGTAAGTGTATTTGAACTTCTGGCGGCTGCCAGGGAAATCCAGGGGACCGATTATGTAGACGGAGACGGGATCATGTGCGGCAAAAGGTATGAGAAACAGACTGCCCATATGATTGAATTTTCATCTTTGAATGGAAAGGACGGTTTGGCGGGGAAGAACAGATACCATAGAAGTTTTCTGACAGACGATGGTTACAGGCAAGCTCTTGCAAAAGAAGCGAAAGGGGAGATCCGGATCGTCCGGTATGCCAGACTGAATGGAAGCACTCTTAATTATAAAATATCACGGGAAGAACGAGCCGCCGGATAGCTGCAGTCTTCCGTAAATTTCTGACCTTTACCGGCTGGAAGAAAAAAGGATTCCGCCGCTGGTTTTCCTTCTTTTACCGGCAGGGTATCCCTGCCGGTAATGTTTGGTTTTCTGTTTAAAATTCTAATGCCCTGTCCTTCTTGGCAGGGTATGTTCGGATCAAGATCTGATAAAACTCACACGATAGATACAAGTGTTTAAATTTTATATAGGAAAGGATGTGATGCCTGTGGTAATAGGGATCGACCATGGCTATTATGCCATTAAGGGGGCAAATGTGTGTTTCCCCACAGGAACCGCCGTATATGATTATGAGCCGTATACGATGCAGAATGTCCTGCAGTATGCAGGGAAATATTATGTGTGCGGCACCGGGAGGCAGACACTGCAGAAAGATAAGACGGCAAATGATACGTATTATCTGCTGACGATGGCGGCGCTGGCACAGGAGATCCGGTACCGGAAAGCGCCAAAAAAGACGGGGATTGTTCTTGCAGCAGGTCTTCCGCTGGCAAGCTTCGGGAGGGAGAAGCGCCCGTTTAAGGAATATTTGTTACGGAAAGAACAGCCTCTTAGGTTTTTGTATGAGCGGGAGATGTTTGAATTGTATATTGAGGACGTGAAGCTGTTCCCCCAGGGTTATTCTGCTCTCGCACTCCATCCGGAGTATGTAAATGGGGAACCGTCCGTGCTTCTGGTGGATATCGGGGGCTGGACGGTGGACCTGATGCGGCTTGACAATGCTGTTCCCAATGCCGCAACCTGCCGGAGCCTGGAGCTGGGAGTCATCCGGTGCATCGATGAGATCATGGAGCAGGTGCGAAGGAGTACCGGGCTGTCTGTGACGGATGTTCAGATTGAGCGGGTGCTGAATGGGAGTCCCTGCAGTATGGATCAGAAAGCGAAGGATATCATTCTCAGGCATGGCAGGGTATATGCCGAACGGATCCTTTCTGCCATCATGGAAGCCGGATTTGACCTAAAGGCAATCCCCTGCGTCTTCATGGGCGGGGGTGCGTCCATTTTAAAACGCCACGTGAAGCCGCAGGACGGGATTTGCCGGGAGATTTACCTGACAGACGTCCATGCCAACGCTGCCGGATACGAACGCCTTGTAGGGCAGATGTCGAAGCGGTGAGGCGGCCGGTGTTTTCCTTCCGGCCGAACATGGAGAACCCGGATCACAGGGAAGCGTGGAGGATCCTTAAGGGGATCCCGGAAGGGCAGAAGAACCTGTTTCTGGTACGGGCGATCTTAAATGAGCATGATACGGAATATCTTCAGGAAATGATCCGGAAAACTGTTCGGGAAGAATTGGAGGGCTGCAGCATGGAAGGAAGACAAGTGTTCACATCAGACCGGCAGGAGGCAGAGGACGCGGCAGGGGAAGTGCCGGAGCAGGTATTGGATTTCATTTCCATGCTGCAGGATGAGTAGCTGTCTGTATTTCAGTGAAGCAACGGGACAGGAGAAATGTATCCATGCGTATGGCAATTGTGCAGGGATTCGGACAATGAAATTAGATTTTAAATCGGATTTTGAAAGGGGGAATGCCTACTGAAAGGATAATATTTCCGTTATGTAACATGCTTCATTTCCGATGCCCATATTTGTTGGGTATTGTGAATGGATATCGATGCATTTTTGGAGTATGTTGTGTATAGCAAAAGGAAAGGAGAATGCATATGGCAGAGATGAAGAACCTATGCGGCAAGATCCCGGTGGAACTGCACATAAAGGTACGGCAGGAAATCGAGGAAAGGGAGATCAGCACACAGCAGTTTATACAACAGGTCATCGAAGAACATTTCACGGAAAAAGGAGGACAAGTAAGCATGGCGGTAAGGACATTGGCAGTACAGGTATCAGAGGAATTATTTGTAAGATTCAAGGCGGCGGTAGCAAAGAAAGGATGCAAGCAGAAGGACTTCCTGATTGGGATTATCGAAAAGGCAATCGAAGAGATTGAGAATGAGATGAAGCCGGATGGAGCAAATGACGAAGAATCGGAGACGGACGAAGCCACAGGATCGGACGAATCGGAATCGGCAGAAAGCAGAAAAGAGACGGAAGATCCCATAGAGATGGAAAGTGATGAGACGGAGCTGGAAGAGATTAATCTGGCAGAATTAGATGAACTGGAAGCCAAGGATGCGGAAGAGGAAGAACCGGATGGAGCCGAGGCTTGGGAAAGAGAAGACAGCGATCCGGATACCGAATCTGAGGCTGAAGCAGAAGAGATTGCATAACCGGAATGAAGCGCCGCAGAAGATACTAAGACTGCAGGAACAATGAAACTGAAAAATTGGAAAGCAAAACGGCAGGAGAGACAGGATCCTGCCGTTTTTTTCGTAGGAAGGGGTGATAACCGGAACCATTCGATTTTTTGATTTATTCAGCGGGATCGGGGGATTCCGCGAAGGATTAAGGCGGGCGGGGGGATTTGTCTGTGTCGGGCACTGCGAAGTGGACGCCCATGCAGACCGGAACTACCGGAGGCTGTTTGATACGGAAGGGGAGTGGTATTGTGACGACGCAAGAAACATCGAGACTGGAAGAATGCCGGATTTTGATCTGCTCTGCGCAGGATTTCCTTGCCAGGCATTCTCAATCGCTGGACGGAGGGAAGGGTTTGCAGACGCAAGGGGAACCTTGTTCTTTGAGATTGCCAGACTGGTTGGAGCCAAACGGCCTGCTTATTTTCTCCTTGAAAATGTTCCCGGCCTGCTTTCGCATGACAAAGGGAGGACGTTTCACACCATCCTCTGTTCGCTTCATGAACTGGGGTACCATGTGGAATGGAAGGTGCTTAACAGCAAGGATTTCGGAGTCCCGCAGTCAAGAAGGCGGGTGTATGTTGTCGGATATCTTGATGGAAGATGTGCCGGAAAAATACTTCCTTTCCCCGGAACAAACGAGACGCCTCTTATACAAGTCCTCCCAGGAAGACAGGGGAAACGGGTCTACCACCCGGAAGGAGTAAGCTGTACCCTGACCTCCAGTGCGGGCGGCATGGGAGGAAAGACCGGTCTTTACGAGATGGGTGTTCCCATCAAAGAAGCTACCCGGAAAGGCTATAAGATGGCATATCCGGGCGACAGCATTGACCTTGGGTATGCAACGAAGAATACCCGGAGAGGGCGCGTGGGGCATGAGGTTGCCCATACACTGACGACCGGGATCCAGCAGGGGACGCTGCATTTTGTGGACTTGTCCCCGCCGCCGCTTGTAACAGAGACGGCAAGGTGTCTCCATACCAGACAGGGGATGGGGGTGTTCCGGCACAGGGGTGAGACCTCTGGTGTGTTGGAAGAAACAGTTCCCAGGGCAGTCGTTACTCCGGCGAAGGAGACGATCCGTCAGAGCCGCCGCATGAAGAAACCGGGAGAGCCGATGTTCACAATCACGGCAACGGACCGGCACGGAGTTGTGCATCACGGAAGGATCCGTAAGTTGACGCCAAGGGAATGCCTGAGACTGCAGGGATATCAGGATGGCCAGATTGACCGGATGGTGGAGGGCATGTCTGACAGCCAGCTTTATAAGCAGGCAGGGAATGGCGTGACTGTCAACGTGATTGAAGCCATCGGACGGAATCTCTGCCTTACGGATCAGGAATTAGAGCAGAAAGAAACAGGTAAGGAGCAGTAGAAGGAAAGGCAGGTTAAAGGCATTATTGATTTAAAGGACCAGTTCTTCGGCACGGAGATTGAGATGACAGGAATCACCCGGAGACAGGCGGCAAGAGTGGTTGCGGATATGTTCGGGACGGTTCCGGAGTATGCCGGAAGTTATTATGAGGTCTGGCAGGCACGGGATCAGGAAGGGAAAATCTGGAAATTTACTTATGACGGCAGTATTACTCCGGAGGTCAGGCGAAATAGGCGGTCTTGTCAGGCATCTTCGGAGTACAGTACCGAGATGGTGAGTCCCAAACTTGAATACAGCGAGATGGAAAAACTGCAGGAGGTGGTGCGGTGTCTTCGAAGGAATGGCGGGCGGGTGAATTCCTCCTGCGGGATGCATGTTCATGTGGATGCTTCCAATCATACGGCAAAAAGCATTAAGAATGCCCTGACGATCATGTATTCCAAAGAAGATATCCTGTTTCAGGCATTGAAGGTGCAGACATCACGGGAATTTCACTATTGCCAGAAGGTGCGGCCGGCGGTGTTAGAAGAGATCCGCAGGATGCCAAACAGCAAC
>CATLEM010000054.1 GCA_949916155.1 uncultured Dorea sp. | reverse complement strand
ACGTCTTTGTTACAGATCAACGGCCACATCAGGTCTTTATATGCGAATACTGCGGTGAAGATTCCAAGTGCTACCATGGATGACCTGGTAAGCGGTGCCATGATATACAGGAATGTCTGCGGGATATTACATCCGTCAAGTCTTGCCGCTTCCTCAAGGTCTCTTGGAAGTCCCATGTACGCCTGCCTAAGAAGGAACGTACCGAACGCTGTTACCAGTCCGGGGAATACCAGAGCGAAGATCGTATTCAGCATACCCATGTTACTTACCATTAAGTACTGCGGGATGATGAAGATCTGCCCGGGCACCATCATCTGGAACAGTACCAGCGAGAACATGAAGTTCTTGCCTCTGAAGTTTAAGCGGGCAAATGCATATCCTGCAAGTGTTGCTGTAAGTACCGCTGCCACTACACGCCCTACGATCAGCAGGATCGTATTTAAGTACAGCATCGGGAAGTCCATATTCGTAATTACTTTTGAAAAGTTATCTGTTATCCACTCAGACGGGAAGATAACAAACGGGTTTACTGATGTTGACTCTGACAATGTCTTGAAGGCTGTCAAAATCATCCAGATAAACGGCACTAACATCGTTATAGATATCAGAATCAGGATGACATGAATCAGCACTGTCGTTGCTTTCTGTTTCGCTTCCATATCATTCCCTCCTTAACTATAGTGTACCCATTTCTTCTGGCCCCACATCTGGAACACCGTGATGACCATGATGATGGCAAGAAGAAGTACGACGATTGTTGAACCATAACCCTTGTTATTCTCTACGAATGAGTTCTGGTAGAACAGGTAAACAAGTGACTGTGTCTTTTTCAGTGCAGGGTTGTTCCTGTCTATTACCATGTAGATCAGGTCAAATACCTGCAGTCCGCCGATGACCCTCGTGATCATAACGAAGAAGATCGTCGGTGACAGAAGCGGGCAGGTGATGTGCCAGAACTGCTTGATTCCGGTCGCGCCGTCAATGCTTGCCGCCTCGTAGTAATCCCCCGGGATCTCCTGGAGACCGGAGATAAAAAGTACCATGTTGTAACCGATGATGGACCAGATACCGATAACAGCGATCGCGAAGATCGCGATCTTCGGGTCGGATACCCAGTTCGTCTTTGTCCCGAAGATATGGTTCAACAGACCGAACTCTGCGTTAAAGAGCCACCTCCATACCATAGCGATAGCAGCCGGAGCAGCTACCATAGGCAGGAAGAAGATGGTACGGTATACCGCACGTCCTTTCATCTTACGGTTTAAGAGCACTGCAAGTACAAGCGAGATGATGATAGAGAACGGAACCTCTACGATCGCGTACTTGAACGTGTTGATCAGTGCCTGCCAGACCTCTCCGTCACCGAACATCTTTGTGTAGTTCTCTACACCGATAAAGATGTTGCCTCTGCCGAAGTCGCCGGTTTTAAAGAAGCTCTCATAAATTGTTTTAAATATCGGATAAATATTCAGGACGATCAAGCCGATCATCGTCGGAAGGATAAAGATCCATCCCCACACAAACTCGTTGCGTTCCTGACTTGTACCTTTCTTTGGATTAGCCAAGTCTCTCACCCCTTTTCTTTAAACAGGTCATTTTAATAGCTCTCTTCTGAAATCTTTTCGTTCATCATGCTTGTGATGTTCTTACATGCATCTGCCATCTTCTCTTCATTGTTCCAAACCTTTACAAGCTCTTCACACATTGGGTTCCACCATGCTAATGTAGAGTTGGTGTGCGGTCTGAATACAGTATCGTCCACAGCATCAAGATATGGCTGAAGATTGAATACATCTGTATTGTTTACCCATGCATCAGATACTCCGTCGTAAGCTGCCATTGTTACGCCAAGCTCTGCCTGCTTAAGCTGCATGTCTTTGCTGCCGAACCACTCGATCAGCTGGAATGCTTCATCCGGCATAGCTGTTCCTGCTGATGCAGCCCATCCAAGACCATTGTAAAGAGATACGCTTCTGCCTGTTGTTGCATCCTTCGGAAGTCTTGCAACGTCAGCATTCTCTACTAAGTAATCATTGTCCTTGAAGCCTGCTACCATCCAGGAACCCTGGGAGATCATCGCAACCTTACCTGACTGGAACAATACGTCCGTACCTGTCTCAGACATTGTGTTGGAATCCGGCATTACGTTCTTTACACATTTGTCAAGGAATTCCATAGCCTTGATCGTGTTCGGGTCATCAAAACCAGATTTGTTGTCGTCTGTTACAATTGTTCCACCCATCGAATATACCATATTCATCCAGGTATCCTGCTCATTTGACGGCTGCGCTGCGAATCCGAACTGGCTTCCGTCATCTTTGGTAAGCTTTTCAGCGATCTCATAGAACTCGTCCCATGTCCAGCTTCCGTCCGGATAATCGATCTTAGCTTCGTCAAACATCTTCTTGTTGTACCACATAGCGATCGTATCTCTGTCTTTCGGAACTGCATATACTTTGTCGTCCCATGTGTACATGTCTTTAAGATCCTGCGGGAACTTATCCATCTCAAGCTTCTCGCTCTTTGACACATAATCTGTCAAGTCAAGAAGAATTTCATTGGACATGTACTTAACCGCCTCGTTAGAATGCATCCAGAATACATCCGGCATATCTCCGCCTGTTGCACCGGCTTCGAGAAGTGTCCAGTATGCACTCCAGTCCAGAACCTGAAGCTCTGCCTTAATACCCGTTTCTGCTGTGAAAGCATCGATAATCTCCTGGAGACCAGCCTGCTGGTTAGTATCCCAGATCGCTACCGTCAATGCGCCACCTTTTTTCTTGCTTCCGCCGCCGTCGCTGCTTTTGCCGCCGCATGCTGTGAGCATTCCGACTACCATTGTCGCTGTAAGTCCAGCCGCAATAAGTCTTTTGATTTTCATAAACCTACTTCCTCCTTCTTCGTCGTTTTGACGTTTTTTCTGTGCATTATTATACAGATATATGCAATTTACATAAATGGCATAATTAAATGTATTTATGTCATTTTGGATATAGAAAAATGAAATAATTTATGTTATAATAATACCAGACATCAGCAAGATCATCGTTTTGCATTATATAGGAATTCAGGTAGGAATATAGCGAGAGATATGCCTTGTTTATATTCCTATATCATTTTCACCGTTTTGAAACTAAAAATATGAAAAAGGAGATATCGACTATGCGCAACGTAAAATATACCGATAGTGTTACTTTCCGTTGTCTGGAGCATTTAAGAGAAACATCCTTAGACATCAGCCTAATCCACGCCGGCAGGGAGCACTGCAAACCTTTGCATATCTGCCCGGGCGAGCGGGAAGAATACATCATTCATTTTGTTTTTTCAGGAAAAGGCTTTTACTCGATAAACGGTAACACCTATCCACTGTCTGAAGGGCAGATGTTCGTCATATACCCAGGTGAAGCTGTTACATACGGCTCTGACGCTGTAGACCCGTGGCATTATGCATGGATTGGATTTAACGGAATCAGGGCAGACTCAATCTTAAGCCAATGCGGCTTTTCACCCAAAAAACTAGTTCTTCCGTCACCTCTTCAGCCGGAAATCATCATGGACTGTATCGACAATATTTTGGACTGCAAAGCGCTTACTTTTGCCGACGATCTTCGCCGGGAGGCATGGATGCTTATGCTTTTTTCCAGACTGATCGACAACCGGACAAAGCTGCGGCATAAACATTCGCCTGAAAGCCATAATTATGGCTCCAACGTTTATATGGAGCTGGCCGTAGAGCATATCAAAATCTATTACAAGGATGGGATCAATGTATCAGATATCGCCGGTCATATCGGCATCAGCCGTGCTTACTTAAATCATGTGTTCCAGAAAGAACTCGGCATATCCATACAGAAATTCCTCATCGATTACCGAATGCACAAGGCTGCGAATCTTCTCGTCAGCACCAACGACACCATCAAGGAGATTTCCCGTGCTGTAGGTTATGAAGACCAGCTTGCTTTCTCGAAGGCCTTTAAAAAGAAATTCGAGATGAGCCCCAAAAATTACCGGACATTCCGGGCGACTACTGTACTATATAATGAAAAACAGCTGATTGATCACAAAGAAGACTTTTCCGATTAGGAAAAGTCTTCTTACTATGTACAGGTTTATGCATCAATTCTTTTTTAATCCTTTATAATAGGAATTGCTTGTATAAAGCGCTGCCGCCGGATTATGCCCCATGACTCTGTCCTTTGCCACGAGCGTTGTTACCAGAGCATCCGAATACTTATAAAACAGGCTGTCATGGCCCACACATAGTCCCATAAGGATATTAAGATCTGTCTTCTCCTTGTTGAGCATCTTCGCCTGAAGGATCGGGTTGCACATATTCGTCCCCACCTCGCAGCAGGACATGTCGATTCCCATCTCTGCTTTCGGCACAGTCCCCGCCTTGCAGGCAATCCCAAACACCTCAAAACCGTGGCTTCTTAAGATATCCGTCAACATCCTTGTCTCACGGATCAATCCTACACAGGTCGCTATTCCAAGCTTTTTGTAACCCATCTTTTTTGCAAATTCAATGATCTCCCGTACCCGGCACCACTGCATGTAGCCTTCATGCTCTACCTGGGCAGCCGCACGCATCACCTTAAGATTGTCATCCTCCTGATACGTATCAAGCGCCTCTTTTTTCAGTTCCTCATCCATGTTCGTCGTCAGACAAAATGCCGGATAACTTTTATCCATTGTATTGCAATTTGTCACCGCACAATCCGCACATGATAATTTTTTGTTGTCCATCTTCTTCATCCTCCTTATATTCATAACTATAATGGCAGACTGCATCACTGCCGGCACAGCCGGATATCCTTCTCAGCTGCAATAAGCTATACTGCTGATCCGAAAGACTGATCCGGACTGCTGAACACGACCAGCGCAGCTGTCGTAAGCACCAGTCCCAAAACTGCGAGTACTGTCGGCTTTTCTGAAAAGAACACGAATCCGAATACCATCGCCGCTACAGGCTCTCCCGCTGCTAGTATAGACGCTTTCCCCGCCTCCATATAATTAAGAGAAAGGGTATAAAACACATAAGGGAGTATCGAAGTGACCAGCGCATTGACCAGCATAAAAACAGCCATCTTCGCACCGCCTTCTACTGTAACTTTGATCATACAGTCCCAGTCTGTCAGCGGAAAAAGAACCGCCGCACTGATGAGCATACTGTAAAAGATCATCGTAAATGCATGGTATCCCTTTCTCACAGACTCCTTGCTTACCAGACTGTATACTGCATAAAAAAATGCTGCCAATACGCCAAACCCTATACCTGCGGCCGACCATTTCATCCCCGAATCTCCTTCAAGAACACCGCTCACCAACACACAGCCTGTCAGTGCAAGCGCCATACAGCCAACCTTTTTCCCGGTAATCCGCTCTCCAAATAATACCGCCGCCAACATCAGCACGAATACGGGCGACATACTGAGAAGCACTGCCGCAAGCGACAGAGTCACTTCTTTAATCGACGCATTATAAGCGAGCATAACCCCAAATATTCCGAATATCCCGCCCATTGCAAAGATCCATATATCTTTTATTCTTACCATAAATAACTTTCGGTCATAAATCCCGATTGCAGCCGCGATGACACAAACTGCCAAAGAAAGCCTGGATTCCGCCACAGTATAGCCATCCATACCAAGCTCTGTGAGTGTCCGGACAAAGATCCCTCCGGAGCCCCACATGATTCCCGATAATACCGGAAGCAGATAAACCATCCTTTTCATGCGTCCACATTCTCCCCTAATCTTTTTTTACCAAGCCGTACTTTTTCCATCTCTTTTTTCATTTCTTTGTCCATGAAATCAAAAAGATATCTTTTTTCTCCGCTTTTCTGTCTCCTGTACTCTTCCTCAAGCTGCTCTCCCGCAAGCTTTATCTCTTCAAGAAACTCCCTTGCAGATATCAGTGTTCCCCCCTGCCCCAGTGTCACCACCTGTTCCACTCCGTCAGAAGTAACGACAGTCACCTGATACTTCCGTCCGATCTCGTGCACCACTTTCTCAATATACTGATCTGCCGTCTCCGCCTCTTTTGTATAGACCACATGGATATTATGATACTTCTGGATCTCCAGCGCATAACCGTCCACTTTATAAGCATCAAAAACAAGAATCACTGTACATTTCCTGATTCCCTGGTAATTGCAGAGGATGTCCATAAGCCGTCCCCTCGCTCCCTCAATGTTATCCTTTGCCAGCTCCTTCAGCTCGTCCCATGCAAAGATAACATTGTATCCGTCTACAAGAAGGTACTCCTTCAGCCGGTCTTCCTTTCTTTTGCGCTTCTTTTCAGAAGGCGTTGACACCGTCATTGACGCCAGGGGATTCCTGGTCTCATATTTTCCATAAGTCCGGATAAATATCTCTTCAAGTTCCTTTTCTTCTTTCCTGCTAAGAGACTGCATCTGCGCCGCCTCTTTCCCGGCAGGAAGGCGTCCTGTATTCTTTCCTTTTTTTCCGCATCCTTCAGTCTCCGCAAAATCCGGATCTTCATTAAGCCATCTTTTCAGCCGGCTTTCTATATGCATATGCTCCGGCACCTCATTCCACGGTACAAAAAATCCTGCCCCATGGGAACAGAATACCGAACCCGACGGATTTTCTATATCCTTATCCGGATCATAGCCGGTCTCTTCGATAATCCTCTCCTGCTCCCGGCACGGCTCATAGCCCTTAAATTCAAGAGAAAGGCGGCCCCTTCCCCTTGTGTAGCCGGACACTTCCTTCTGATAATCCCGCATACCGGCCACAGGCGCAATTCCGGTGAGCACCGTCATCTCCCCTTCCGTCTCCGGCACATCTGTCTCTCCGTGCATCCTCTGGATATCTGTCATGGCACGTCCGGTCAGCCCAGCAGGGACCTCAAGCCGGAAAGTATAGTAAGGTTCAAGCAAAATACTTTCCGCCTGCATAAGCCCTTGTCTTACTGCACGGTAAGTCGACTGCCGGAAGTCTCCGCCCTCCGTATGCTTCAGATGAGCACGGCCCGCCGCCAGCGTTATCTTTATATCTGTGATTGCCGAGCCGGTCAGCACCCCCCGGTGAGTCTTTTCCATCAGATGTGTGAGAATAAGCCTCTGCCAGTTTCTATCCAGCTCATCCTCGCTGCACGCCGTATCAAAGACAAGGCCGCTTCCCGCCGCCCCCGGCTCCAGGATCAGATGCACCTCCGCATAATGCCTGAGCGGCTCGTAATGGCCTACTCCCTCTGCAACTGTCCTGATCGTTTCTTTATATACGATATTTCCGGTATCAAATTCTACAGAAACCCCGAACCTCTCATCGATCAGGCTTTTCAGGATCTCTGTCTGGACTTCGCCCATAAGCCGTACGTGTATCTCTCCCAGTTCCTCATTCCAGACAACCTTAAGCATCGGATCCTCTTCCTCAAGCTGACGCAGGCAAATAAGCATCTTGTGCACATCGCACCCTTCCGGCAGGATCACCTGATAGTTTAACACCGGCTCAAGCACCGAAGCTTTCGCCTCGCCCTCTGTCCCTAACCCCTGACCTGCATATGTGCCGCTAAGTCCTGTGACCGCACAGACCATCCCTGTCTGTGCCTCCTTTACCGTCTCGAACTTTTCTCCGGAGTAGATACGGATCTGGTTCACCTTCTCATCGTCAGTGAGAATATCCTTTACTTTCAGTTTCCCTCCCGTAACTTTAAGATGGGTCAGACGGCTGCCCTGAGGATCACGGGATATCTTGAACACTCTCGCTCCAAATCCTTCCTCCTCTTCCCGCCGACAGCTTCTGCCGCCACAGGCTCCGGTGTACTTTTCAATCCCTTCTAAAAGCTCCTGAACACCCATATTTTTTAACGCCGCGCCGAAATAACACGGAAAGATCTTCCGCCCGGCAATCATATCCGCAATCAGTCCGTCACCTATCTCTCCTGTCTCCAGATACTGCTCCATAGCCTCCTCGCTGCCGAGAGCAAGCTCTTCATAAAAAGCTTCTCTGTCTCGTTCTCCGCCTTTTTCAGGTACAGGAAAAGAAACGCAGCCTTCATCAAGGCTGCGGCCCAATTCTTCAAGAAGCGCTGTTTGGTCTGGTCCCTCCTGATCCATCTTATTTACAAAAAGGAATACGGGAATCCGGTACATGGAAAGCAGCCTCCACAAAGTACGCGTATGCCCCTGAACGCCGTCCGCTCCGCTGATCACCAGCACAGCCGCATCAAGCACTCTAAGCGTACGCTCCATCTCTGCCGAAAAATCAACATGCCCCGGCGTATCCAGAAGCGTTACATTAATATCTCCCAAAAAGAATACCGCCTGTTTTGAAAAAATAGTGATACCGCGGCTTCTTTCCAGTTCATAGGTATCTAAGAAAGCATCGCCGTGGTCTACGCGCCCCTGTTTTCTAATCCTTCCGGTCAGGTAGAGGATACTCTCGGAAAGCGTCGTCTTTCCTGCGTCTACATGGGCCAGTATTCCAATTACAATATTTTTCATCACTGCTGCCTGAACATCTCCAATCCTTCCGTTTCTATGTTTCCCATTATATCTTATCTCCATTTTGATGACAACCAGAAATTAATCCCGGAAAAATGCGATCAGTCGTAATAATCATCTCTCCTCCGCCTGCTTCCTCCGAACAAAGATCTGATCAGCCTGAATATCCCATGCACGATCGCCCGCACTGCGACAAACGCGATAAACATCGCCATAAATCCGGCGACCCCCGCAACAATATCGTCAAAATCCATCGTTCCGGTCCCCGTGATCCCCTGCCCAATCTCGATGGCAAACACGATCACGATGATCACGGTAAACACATATATCCATGCGATGACCAGCACATGGTTCTCACTCAGAAGTTTGAACAACGGATAGATGACAAAAAGCATCCCCATCCCAAGGATACCGATTACCAGGAAATGAAGCTCCTTATCTGAAAAAACTGTCTCAAAACTATCATTCCATGTCATGATCATATCATGGATAACTGCGATCATTTTCACGATTATATACAAAAAATCAGCCATACTTCCCCCTTTTCTTTTGTTCCGCACTGCATTTTAAATCATCAAAAAACAGCACTGATTATTTTTCTTTTTTATCCGGCACAAACTGGTCGGGATACACTTCGCTTCCCTCATATGCGCAGACTCCCATCCTCGGCGAATTGCACACCGGCAGGAAATGATCGGGAATGTAATCTCCGTAAACGTCCTCTTCGCAAAACCCTTCCTCTTCATCAAACTCTTCTTCTGCACATGCTTCTTCATGTTCTTTACGCAGACATTCCTCACACCAGAACGGCGCTTCTTCATAATAATTTTCCGGATCGATCCACTCCGCTTTATTCTTCCCGCACTGGCTGCAAAGAATCTCCGGCGGATTATTGCGGGATAACAGGATAATCTTTTCCCTGCGCCCCTTCCCCTGACGGTAGTCATGCACCTTTATCTTCAGATCTGTCGTTGACCCGAAATCATATTCGTATGTAAACGATTGCCCAACCTCAAGTACATTCTTCAGCTGATGCTTCATACTCTCGGACGGCTCTCCCCAGAAATAATCTTCCGCCGGATACTTGTCATACTGCACCCTGTCAATCTCAAAGGCGCTCAGATGCCCGCAGCACTCCACCCAGATTGCCCGGATAAAGGAATCCAGATCTTCCAGCGACGCCGTTTCCTTTACCTCTACGATCAGCCAGTAATCCGGATTATACTTATCCGTGAGCACTAACTCAAAATAACCGCATCTTGTCTTTCTTTTTTCCATTTCCAGACTTTTCCCGCGTTCTTTGCAGGCTGCCAGGTGACGCAGCATCCCGCCTCTTGTATATTCCTTCCCGCAATATTTACAGAATCCTTTTGTCTGCTTGGCCATATTCTCCTCCTAACATATGATCTCCGGCACAGTATATACTAAACCGCAGCCTTACTTAATAATCTCTCTCCCTTAGTCCAGTGCAACTCACACTAACTAAAAGTGTATACCATCCGCCGATAAAAATCCAGTTATTTTCATGAAAAAAGCCTGAATAAAAAAAGCCCATCCAACAGCATTTCTTCTAACAATTTCCTATAGAATTCTTTCTATACCTGTGCTATAATTGCCGCATGGCATTATATTTCTAATATTCTTTCATGGCCGGCGCCATTCTGATCATCTTGATTCTCTTAGAAATCTTCAATGCCCGAAACCATACACACTTTGCGAAGAGGATTTTTAAACATAATCCAACCGCACCATTTATGAGTAGGATGGAAAGATATAGGTTTCCTCTCGCAGCCAGATTGTCACGCAGCATCAGAAAGGAGCTTAATCTCTTTGAAAAACAAATTACAGCAATACTTTCCCATGATCCGGACACAAGATGAGGTCATGGCAGAAATCGAAGCAAAGGAACATTTAAAGCACATGTACGGCCGCTGGACCGAGGCGCAGCAGCAGGAGTTTCTTGATTTCTGCACCGGGGTCAGAGGCGTGAAGACCATGTATGACTTTATCAGCAAGGAAGTCTTAAGTCCTGAATACACTCCGGAAAGGGTGGATGAGCTATTGTCCCTGCTTCTGGGTCAGAAAGTACGGATTGTAGAAGTCCTTCCCAATGACAGTACCCGCATCGCCAATGAATCTTCTCTAGTCATCATGGACATCGTCGTCCAACTGGAGGATGGGAGCATCGCCAACTTGGAGATCCAAAAGATCGGTTACAAATTCCCCGGCGAACGGAGCGCCTGTTACTCCGCCGATTTATTGCTCAGGCAGTATAAACGCGTACGCAGCAGGTGGAAAGATGATTTCAGCTACAAAAACATCAAGCACGTCTATACCATCGTCCTCTTTGAACACAGCCCTTCAGAATTCCGTAAATTCCCCGGCAGCTATCTCCATTATTTTGAACAAATGTCAAACACCGGTCTAAAAATCGAGCTTCTGCAAAAATATCTCTTCATCCCTCTTGACATCTTTCAAATAATCAAGCAAACTAAAGAAAATGGACTGCAAATCAACAACCGGCTGGATGCCTGGCTTGCGTTTTTGTGTTCGGATGAGCCCGATACCATTATCACTATCATAGAAAAATATCCGGATTTCAAAGCCATCTATGAACAAATCTACAGCATCTGCCGGAATATCGAAGGAGTGATGAATATGTTCTCTGAGGAATTACGGATATTAGACCGGAACACAGTACAATTGATGATTGACGAGATGCAGGAGGAACTGAACCTGACAAAGCAGGAACTGGAAGCTGCTAATCAGGAACTGGAAACTGCTAATCAGGAACTGGTGTCTGCTAATCAGGGATTAGCTTTTGCTGAACAGAAATTGCTTTCTACTGAACAGGAACTGGTTTCGGCTAATCAAAAATTGGAAGCAGAACAGCATAACAATATCATAAACCTTATAACTGTCTGTCAGGAGTTTCATGCTTCCTTTGAAACCGCCATGCAGAAAATTATGCAGAATTACTCCCTTTCCGAAGCCAAAGCTAAGGAATACATGGATGCGTATTGGCAGCAATCTCAATTGGATGATAAATAGATTGGATGCGCTGCATTTTGAGAAATAATATTCTAAAGCTCTCTTACAACTGCTGGAACATCAAACTTATCCCTCTCAAGATTCACTGCCACAGCCATATCAAGCCCCGAGGGCTTCCTGTCATTTATTACAATCCGCTCTCCAAAAGGCATGTCAAACAGTATAGTATCATACCGGATATTATTTTCCTCCAGAAAACGCAGTGTCTGCTCTTTATACTGCTCCGTCCGGGATGTCAGTATTATAATCCTGTCCGTATCCGGTATGCCTGAAAGATATTCTACGGCACCTTCAAGCAGCGTATCCTGTCCATCTATTATATACCCGTTATGTTTTACCATTGTCCCATCCAGATCAAAAATCCACGTTTTTGCCAGCGTGGACAATGTCATCTTCTCTTTCATAATGCTTTTCCTCATCAAATCACGATATTCCCAAAACTATCCGGGCAGCCAGCTTTCCCGCAAGGCAGCGTACCCGGTCCTAACCTCCGTCAAAGCACCTCTATGACAGAACCTCCTCAAGATAATACAGGCCATTATAAAATGCCCCGCAGACCGAATCATAATCCTGCCATGCGTATGTAGTCAAAGAAAGCCATATTACCGCATGAAGAAGTTTGATCTCATCCCTGTCTGCACCTGTCAATTCAAAGAAGTCATCTTCCATATCTTCCCAGTGATTTGAAACAATATCTAATTCAACTCCCTTTTCTGTAATACCCAGCCGAAATTCTTTCAGGTTAAATCTGTCATAATTACCTACGATAGAGTAATATAATTTTGCCCAGTCATATCTTATATCCCCATAAATCTCTGTGTAGCCAAAATATCCTCTCGGATCGATCAATACCGGTTCCCCATTCTCCCTGAGCATCAGATTAGAAAAAGTACAATCTCCATGAATGAAGCAGAATCTGTCACAGGAGAGCTTTTCAATCATCTTCGCAAGTTCATATTTGTGATAGTACACGTTCCTGCATCTCCTGCCATTCACTACAATCTCCCGCTCCCTTGCAAACGGGATCAGATCCTCTACTTTTGCAAGCCTGTCCATCGTCTTGTTGTAATATGCCTCCATAATGCTAAAAGAGTCTGCCGGAACCTGCTCCGCTTTATGTAACCCGCTCAATGTCTCTATTATCTTTTTCAGGATTTTTTTCTTTTCATCATAAGACAGATAATATTGATAGATATTCCTGCCTTTGATGTACTCCATTTTAAGCGGTTTCTTTTCATATATTCGGGGGATACGCCCTGTCCGCTTCTGGATTGCTTTTTCGTACCATGCGCACTCCCTTTTTGCAAGCATTTCCCCCTGGGCGTCTGTCGGCCTTTTTATAAACATTCCATCAATAATCTCTATTCGGTTAAAGGGCCTGCACTTTTGCTGCCCTAACTTCTCATATTCCTCCAACAGCCCGAATTCCCTTGTCCCGGCAAGGCTCCATTCTTTAAATTGTAGCCCCCTCTGCTGTATCCACCGCACCAGCTCCCCGTCCTTAGGGACATTATTTAAAGAGCTCTTATCTTTAAAAAGAAAGAAGCCCGCCACTCCATGCTCTGCGGAACGTTCCTCCACAAATTTTCCTTCCATATAACTCCATCTGCATGGAAATGTTTTCGATATCCCGATATAATTATCCAATATACCGGTATCATTTAGATTCTTTTTACCAACTCCGTTCGTTTCATCTTTTACATATTCTGTTGGAAGTAAGAACCCATCCGCAAGGATCAGGTCTGACCACACTAACATAAAAGGACGATCATTTGGTATCAGTTCAACAGCCTGTCCCACTCCCCCGCAGGTTCCCGTACCGTCAGCTTCCACAATCCGATACTTGACCTTTGCAAAAGCAGCCAGATATTTTCTCAGTACATCTTTATGATAGTCTGTTATGACGATAAAACGTTTTTCAGGATACATCTGAAACAAATGAAACAACACGGGGAGATTTTCCACAGGAACTAACGCCTTGGGTTTATTCCGAGTCAAATGCCCCAACCGTGTGCCCTTTCCCCCCGCCTGTACAACGATATATTCCATCATAAAAGCGCCACCTTTCTCAAAACTTTTCCCTTATAACTGGTACGCATTGCTTTAATTCTCAAGCAATAACTGCCAAGGCTCTTTATGGCAGATGAAACTTAAATCCGCCTTTCACATCTTGTACAACAATATTTTCCCACCCATCCAAATGAAAAATCTCTTCAACCTTCCACCTGGTGCTGCTGTAAAAGCAATCCGGATAAAGCGCAATCTTACGGCAATTTGCCCCTCTCAGCACATCACATAAGCCGCTCCGAAGACCAATAAACGTCCCTGCCCGTTCAGCGATGGACTGCAATTCACTCAGATTTGCTTCCAATCGGAGCGTCTCTGGAAGTTCCTTTTCTTCACTAGTAACATTGGTATACGTCTGATAACCTTTCTTTGAACAATATTCTATAATAGAAGCCCAGTATTCCTTCGGAAGATTTACTACAGACTTGGCATAGGGTGAAAGAATTACCGCATTACCTGCAGGTATCTTCTCCAGCTTTTTGTATGCAGCAAGCTTTATCGGGGCATACGGTTTACAATCATCCGGCAGCCCAAACACGCCAATCCTGTATAACTCATCAAAGGAAAATTTCCTGACAGAAAGAATTTTCCTCAAATTTACCACATACGGTCTGTCATGATGCGCAATAAAAGAATTTTCATCTCTCTGATATATGACC
>CATLEM010000053.1 GCA_949916155.1 uncultured Dorea sp. | reverse complement strand
GATTATCTTTTTCCCATTTAGGAAGGTCTTTAACATCCATATCAAACAGATCTGTACCTGTCTCATTCAAATATTTTTCTGCAACCTTCTGATTCCCAAGACGAAACTGTTCCATAAATTCTTTCGCTTCCCGTGCCGAGAACATGCTGCATGGATAATTCGAACCAGAATATTCATTGATATCCAACAGCACCTGTCTCAAAAATGCATATTCTTTATCGGTAAGTTCTGCCAGAGAATTTACGATCCGTTTCATCTCACATGTGTTTCCAAACAGGCTTTCATTTACACTTGATTCCTCTATCACATAATCATCGGTCAACTCAAGTCCTATTATACTCAAAAAATCCGCCTGCACAATACCTTCAGGAAAATAATTTCTGTTAAAACGGCGGACTATCACATTTTCTCTGCCAAAAACTGATGAAATCCTTTCCAGCGCAGTGTAATAGTCAAGCTGAACTTCTTCCGGCAGGTCGTCTATATATTCCTCCCAGGATATATCTACTTTTGATCTTTTAATACTGCTCCCTTTAATCCGCTGACGCCAGCGGGAATCCATAAATAAATCCTGCCTTCTTAAATACACAACAATCTTTACTGAGAACTGATACTTGTCACTGTAATTTTTCAAATCCTGCCACAGGCTTTTTTTTCTTTCGTAACCGGATGCCCAAAGTCCCTCATCAGAAAGGATCACATTGTCATATGTTTCAAAATAACCGCGGATAATATCCATTCCTTCAGAAAAGCGATGTTCTTCTTCATCAAATCGGCGCACTCCGTCTCTGTAAATAGTGCATTGCAGAAATGCCCCGTTCCGCCCCCGTCCTATTCCCGGATAAACATACGGCATTATCGGATAACAATATCCTTTACTGTCCAGCACATTTCGATTTTTTCTGCAGAATGACTGTATTGCAGAAGTCCCGGTCTTTGGTGTTCCTATGTGTACATACAAAGTTTTCATCACTATTCTCCATATTTGATAATATTTCCTAATTTTTCCAAAATGATATCTACACACTGTTCAATGTCATTCTGACTGGTATCTACAACTATATCCGGATTGTCCGGAATCTCATAAGGACTGGTGATTCCCGTAAAATCAGTAAGCTTCCCGTCACGGGCTGCTTTGTAGAGTCCTTTAACATCTCTTCGCTCACACTCTTCCAACGGAGTACTTATATATACCTCCAAAAAACAGTCTCCGATAATATCCTTTGCATTTCTCCTGTCCTGCCGGTAAGGAGAGATGAATGAAGTGATCACGATCAGCCCCGCTTCGTTCATCAGCTTGGCAACCTCTGCAATCCTCCGAATATTCTCTGTACGGTCCTGCTGCCCGAATCCAAGATTCTTATTGAGCCCCATCCGTACATTATCGCCGTCTAAAAGCATCGTGTGACGGCCCATCGTAAACAGTTTTTTCTCAAGGGCATTGGCTACGGTGGATTTGCCGGAACCGGACAGGCCTGTCATCCATATGGTTACCGCCTTCTGGCCTAATTGTGCTTCTCTCAGCTTCCTTGTTATGTCCATATTGTTCCATGTAAGATTGTTCTCCCTGGCAATACTCTGGACGACTACTCCGCATGCCGCAGTTGCGTTGGTAACCCGGTCAATGAGTATCATTGAACCGTGAACCGGATGATTGGTAAACTGTCCGAACACAATACTGCTGCCGGCGGAGATCTCACAAAGGGCAATCTCGTTTTTCAAAAGGCAATCTGTCTCTATCTTATTCCCCGAATGGATATCTATCTTATACTTAATATTCACAACAGTTGCCGGCACCTGTTGGGTTCCCATCTTTAGCAGGAAATTCATACCTGCAGATAAGCTGTTATCATCCATCCACAATATAGATGCCGTAAACATATCGCCGACTGTCAGGGCACAGTCTTTTGTCAGGACACAGCCCCTGGATATATCAATTTCAGACTCAAGCTGAATCGTCACGGCATTTCCCCTCGAACTTTTCTGCGTATGTTCATCTCCCTGCAGAATATCCGAAACCTTCGCTTTTTCCCTGCTCGGAAGTACAGTGATCGTATCGCCTACTGATATCTCACCAGAGGCAATCTCTCCCTGAAATCCTCTGAATTCCCTGTTGGGACGGCATACGCGCTGGACCGGCATGGAAAACCCGACATTCTCATCCTCCCCGGAGACATTGACATTTTCCAGATACTGCAGCAGGGACGGTCCCGTGTACCAGGCCATCTGGCCGGACCTTACAGTGATATTATCTCCTTCCGTGGCAGATACAGGGATGACCTTTATCGTCTTATAATCAAATTCTGACATCAACACTTTAATATCCTTCTTTATCTTCTGAAAACGTGCCTGATCATAGTGAACCAGATCCATCTTATTGACAGCAAACAGAAAATGACGGATTCCTACCATTACACATATCCTGACATGTCTTTTCGTCTGAAGGAGAACTCCCTGGCTCGCATCGATCAATATGACGCTGAGCGACGCAAAAGAAGCCCCGACTGCCATATTCCTCGTATATTCCTCATGACCCGGAGTGTCAGCTACAATAAAACTTCTGTTGGCAGTAGTAAAATAACGGTATGCAACATCAATGGTGATTCCCTGTTCACGTTCCGCCATCAGGCCGTCTAACAGAAGAGAATAATCGATCTGACCGTCATTAGAGCCGACCTTAGACTCTAGTTCCAATGCTTCTTTCTGGTCTGTAAACAATAATTTAGCATCATAAAGCATATGTCCTATGAGTGTGGATTTGCCGTCATCCACGCTTCCGCAGGTGATAAACTTTAACAAATCATTTTTCATCTTAAAAATATCCCTCACGCTTTCTTTTTTCCATACTTGCAGAACCGCTGTCAGAATCAATGATACGGCTGGTTCTCTCTGATTCTACACAGGAGAGTGTCTCATCAATAATCTCATCTAAGGTTGTGGCAGAAGATTCTATACCTCCGGTCAGCGGATAACATCCCAATGTCCTGAACCGAACCATCTTCGTCTCAATCTTCTCTCCGGGAAGAAGCTTCATCCTGTCATCATCTACCATGATAATGTTGCCGTTCCGCATAACTACAGGGCGGGGTTTGGCAAAATAAAGCGACACGATCGGAATATTTTCCTGTTTAATATATTGCCATATATCCGCTTCGGTCCAGTTCGACAACGGAAAAACGCGTATGCTCTCGCCCTGATTTATCCTTGTATTGAAAAGCTTCCACATCTCCGGGCGCTGGTTCTTGGGATCCCATGCATGCTGCCGGTTGCGGAAAGAAAAGATGCGCTCCTTGGCGCGGGATTTTTCCTCATCCCGTCTGCCTCCCCCGAAAGCCGCAGTAAAACCGTATTTATCTAAAGCATCTTTGAGCGCCTGGGTCTTCATAATATCCGTATATGCCGAACCATGTTCAAAGGGATTGATTCCACGCTTTATACCGTCCTCATTAATATATTCCAATAGCTCGATCTGCAGCTCTTTTGCCCTTTCATCCCGAAATTCAATCATTTCACGGAATTTCCAAGTAGTATTCACATGCAGGAAAGGAAACGGCGGCTTCTCCGGATAAAACGCTTTCAATGCCAGATGAAGCATAACCGAAGAATCCTTGCCAATTGAATACAGCATAACCGGCTTTTCACATTCCGCCGTCACTTCACGTATAATATAGATAGCTTCTGCTTCAAGTTCTTTAAGATGATCCATAGATAACTCCTACTCTTTTATTATTAACTTATACCACAATATTTTACAAAATATCACAAAAATATTAGAATAATATTAAAACATACAGTTACTTTTCACACCCACGCCAGTAATAGGCTTTTTAGAAAGTGTTGGTAAATGTGCTGAAATTGAAAAAATTTTTATCTACAGCAAATGATACGTTTGAGGACAAAATGTTATTAACATTTTGTCCTCAGGTATTTCTTGTGGATAGCATTTCCTCTTTTCTATTTTTTGTCTTAAAACCCTCCTTCTCTCATCTCTTTCTGTGTGGTTTTATATCCATTTATTTTGAAAAATCAACGATTTATCCCTGGCAAAATGACGAATGCCAGATTTTATTCATTCGCTTTTTTCCTGGGTTTCTGCTATACTTTTTTTATTACAAGTGCGGAGGCAGCAATGAGTAAAGAAGCATCACTTATAAAAAAATATGAATTACAGATCTCTAAATTGGAGAATGCTCTTAAAGAAGCAGAAAATGTGATTCGGATCCAGGAAACATGTATTCGGACTTCAGAAGAGCTTCTTGAACAGAAAGAAGAATATATTTCCATGCTGACATTACAACTGGAAGAGACAATAGAATTAAGCAGAACGATGGCACAGGTATTAGATTCCCGCCCCTAATCCATCAAAGGAGATTACCGATGAATCCATTTGAATATACAAGTGCATTACAGTACAAAGTGAAATCACTGACACAGCAGATCGCCGAATTTAAATCCGGCGAGAGATACCGGAAATTAGAAGGAGAATATAAGAGTATTATCCGGAAGCTGGAAAAAAATATCCGGGAATTAAAACAAGAATTAACACAGGCACGTAAAGAGATCCGGTCTGTCCGGAATCAATGGATGGAAGCAAATGATGATCTTTACCGCGAATGCCAGAAAGAACTTGACAAGAAAGACCGCCTCATCGCAAAGCTCAAAAAAGAGAAGCTGGAAGTTGTTCGCCAGCGGGATGAAGCATTAGATAAATACCGTGATATGAGACGGGAATTCTACCGGGTAGGGGCGGAACTGGAAGAAGAAAAGGGCCTGAACCAAAAACTGACTGCACAGGTCAATATGGATTTTGAGAATTCCTCCATCCCCTCTTCCCAGCAGAAACCCGGCAGGAAAAAAATCCCAAACAGCCGGGTAAAAACTGACCGGAAACCAGGCGGACAGCCAGGCCATGCCGGACACCGCAGGAAGCTCCATGCCGTAACAGAGACACAGGAAATCCCTGCGCCTGCAAAATACCTGAATAAAGAGAAGTATTATGAGACAGGAAAAATCATTCGGAAACAGAAAGTGGTCATCCAGATGTCTGTAGCGATCAAGGAATATACGGCAAAGGAATATCGTGACAAGAGAACCGGAGCCCGTATACATGCTCCATTTCCAGAAGGATATATTAATGAAGTGAACTATGACGGGACGGTGAAAGCACTTGCCTTTCTCCTGAGCAATGAATGCCACGTATCCCATGGAAAAATAAGAAAGCTAATCTCAGAATTGACCAAAGGCGAGATTGAACTGTCCGACGGCATGATCAATGGCCTTACCAGGGAATTTTCAGCGAAAACAGCGGAAGAGAAAAAAGTGATTATAAAGAAACTAATGCAGTCTCCGGTCATGAATGCAGATTTTACAAACGCATCTGTAAATGGGCATAGTGCGCAGGTTCTTATACTTGCATCCCCGATTGCAGATGCGGCACTTTATATAGGCAGGGAGAAAAAAGGGCATAAAGGGATAGAAGGGACACCGCTTGAGAATTATGTTGGGATTGTCTTGCATGACCATGACAAGACATTTTATCGTTATGGAACAAAACATCAGGAGTGTAGCCAGCATAACTGCCGTTATCTGATCGGCAGTGAGCAAAATGAGCCGCAACTGGAATGGAACAAGGAGATGCACGGATTGTTCCAGGAGATGCAGCATTACCGAAATGGGTTGGATGAGAAAGAACTTGATCCGATAATTGTTGAGGGATTCGAAAAAAGGTATGACGAAATCCTGAACAAGGCGGAGAAAGAATATCAGGATGAACCGCCGACTGAGTATTATAGGGACGGGTATAATCTATTTCTCCGGTTAAAGGAATATAAAGAAAGTGAATTATTGTTCCTGCATGATAAACGGGTTCCAGCCAATAATTCCCTATGTGAAAGATTGGCAAGAGTCTATAAACGAAAACAAAAGCAGGCAATTACTCTGCGAAGCCAAGAAAGTTTAAACGATATCTGTGATGGCTTGAGCATAGTCTATTTGTTACGCTCACAAAATGTAGATGTATATCAGAAGATATCAGAAATATATGAACGGAAACGCCCGCCAAAAGTAAAGCAGGAAAAGGTTGTTGCTAAAGCTTAACGCCAAAGCAGCAACCTTCTCTTTATTATACAGATGGCGTGGGTGTGAAAAGTAACAACATACACATTTTTTTGCAAAATAAAACACTGCATATGCAGTGTTTTAAGTGGACCTGGCGGGAATCGAACCCGCGTCCGAAAGCCCATCCATCGAAGCATCTCCCATCACAGTCATTATACTGACATTCCCTCCGCCGACCGCCTAATGACAGGCTGCTGGTTTCAGTAGCTTCATAAATTCTTCCACTCCCTCAAAGCTTTGGAAGCGAAGTGCTCCGCCTTGATAAAGCCGGTGACTTAAGCAGCGGATGACTTAAGGCCGACTGCCGCCATTAATTAGGCAGCGTACGCTAATTCTCTATTGTCTGCGTTTATATTTAATTGGAACTTTTAACGTAGTGTCCCGCTACGGATGGCTTCTCCAACTTCCGAACCCCCGTCGAAACCAGTACAAGCCCTGATTAGTCGCGTCAGAAGACTGGTTCGCAGACTGTTCCTCTATCACACTCCCTGTGATCCAACATTATTATATGAAGTAATCCTTACTTTGTCAAGCGGCAGAAAAGAAAATAAAGCAGCAAAACAAAACCACACAAAAATTCAATTATAAAATTATTGACAAACAATAATTTTCTGTTATAATAAGATTAAGAATTATCGCAAAACAATAATTATTGATAAGGAGGACACCTATGTATCCAGAATTATACTCCGAACTTATTTCATTTCCATTCCGGCAGCTTGGCTGGATATTGAGGAAATTATCTTTGTCCAGTGACGCCGGCAATATCATCGCGATCATCATCTACATTCTGATCTGCCTTATGCCCAGCCTGATCTGTATCCGTCTGTACCGCTCCCGCAGGATGCTGAGAACTGACTGGCTTCTCCCGGCTCTGAGCATCCTGCTGTTTGCTGTCATCTATTATATGATCAATCCACGGTTATTTCAACCAAGGCTATTTAATACTCATGTACCGCAGACAGGCAGGATGCTCCTGGGAAGCACGTTTTATTCTGTGTTCTTCGGGTATCTCATCCTCCGGGTTTTGGAAAAATACAGACAGACAGATGCGTCACGACTGAAGCCGCGGTTTAAGACTCTTCTTTGCGCTGCAATCTTTCTGTTTTCTTATGTGATACTAATTGAATGCTTCGGAAATCTGTCTGCATCCATCTCTAACCTGCAGGCGGCAAACAATTTTGAAGGAGAGAATCTGACAGTGACCTATGTGTTTTTAGTCCTCCAGTGCATCATTAACATCCTTCCCTACGCACTGGCCATTTTTATCCTGATCTTCGCTATCCGTGTGCTGGGTGAACTGCTTTCCGACCGTTATTCACAAAGATCTGTTAACGCTGTGGAAAAGCTTTCCTCCCTGTGTATAAAATCACTGATGGTCATTCTGTTATCAGGCATGTGTTTCAATGTCCTGCAGTTATTGTTTTACAAAACGCTGCTTCAGATAAGCATAGTAGTTTCTATCCCCATCTTTTCTGCAGCGTTCGTCCTGATCACGCTGCTGGCTGCAAGATACGCCAGGGAAAACCAGAAGTTAAAGCAGGATAATGACCTGTTCATATAGAGGTGCCATATGGGAATAAAAGTTTGTCTGGAAGAAGTCTTAAAAAAACGCGGCATGACATCCAAAGAGCTGTGCAGGCTGGTAAATATCACCGAAGCAAACCTGTCCGTCCTAAGAAGCGGCAAGGCGAAAGGTGTACGTTTCCATACGATAAACCGGATCTGCTACTATCTGGACTGTGATGTGGGCGACATCTTAAAATTTGACGGAAATCTCGAGGAGGGATATCATGAAGAACAAGAAAAATAACCGGCTTATCTTAATCACTATATTACTCGCTGTCCTTACCCTGCCGCTTAACGGCTGTTCCCTTGCCCAAAAGAACGCCGGAGATGAATCGGCTGACCGGCTGATCGGCGTATTTATCACTGAAGACCCTTTGGATCTTTTTGATATGGATTCCTGGCTCAGTGACCATACATTCACCCCGGACAATGATACAGATATAACCATCAATAATTCCGGCAACTATATCAACCCGCTGTATGCAACGATAAACCGCCACAACAGCAAAGACCCCTCTGACTGGGATGTCACGTTCAAAGGTGTCCGGGGAATAAATTGTTTTTCTCCTGTCTGGACGGATGAAAAGGGCGAGACTTTTCATGCCTCACAATACAACGACGCAGTCTGTGATATCCATACAAATATCAGTTCCTCGGACAATACGGAAGAATTGGAACTCTCTGCCACAATTTACAATATCCCCGGACTAATAGACCAGGATGCAGGATTCTTTCCCAACCCTGTCTATCAGACTGCCGACGGAAAGATTTATGCAGTATCCACCAGCGGTTTCAGTACCAGTTCACGAACCAGCGAAGGCGACAACATGTCAACCACCTTCAGCGAACAATTCGAAACAACAGAACAATTCAAGACAAAAACCGAAAAAACATCGGTAACCATCCATTACTCGATCATGTTCGAGCCATTAAAGATCCGCCTTTTTCAAATGGATAAAGACCATCAGGTGATAAGACATGAAGAATTCACCCCTGGAAAAGTACCGGAGAAGCTGTCTGCGGAAGAAGGGGCCGCTTATATCCTCATTGAGACAGAGAAAAAATCTCCCGAGGGAGGGATTGTCATTACCCGTGATCTGTACGAACGCTCAGAAAATGAAGAGGAATACTCACTGGAAACCTTTTACGCCCTGGATAACGGGCTTGTTTCAAAACAATCCACAGAAGTAGACTGGAAATAAAAAAATAAATTAGCACTCACCTCTTGACATTGCTAATAATGTGTGTTATATAATATATATAGCAAATAAAACAACAAATATTTCCCTATAAGCTTTCCGCTTTCTGGGAATAATATGATTACCGCAATGGCAATTTTAAGGAGGAATGATTTATGTTATTAGCAAACAGACATTACAATTTATTTGATGAGATGTTCAACGATCCGTTTTTCAAACGTCCTTTTGAGAATTCTGCGACACAGATCATGAAGACGGACATCCACGACAAGGACGGGAACTATATGATCGAGATGGAGCTTCCGGGATACGCGAAGGAAGACATCAAAGCCGATCTGAAAGACGGCTACCTCACCATCACCGCATCGAGGAACGAGACAAAAGAGGAAAAAGACGCAAAAGGCAACTGCATCCGCAAGGAGCGCTATACCGGAAGCTGCAACAGAAGCTTCTATGTCGGCGACAGTGTAACACAGGATGATATCAAGGCAGCCTTTAAAGACGGGGTTCTCTCCCTTCAGGTTCCGAAAGATATGCCGAAGATCGAGGAGACGCCGAAGCTGATCACCATCGAGTAACCAGCCGGCTGACAAAAGCCATATCCCAAAGCAAGCCGTTGATTCACTTGCTTTTCGGATATGGCTTTTTTGTATTCGTGATGCCGACCATGTAATCAATACTTACCTGGTAATATAAAGAAAGCTTTATCAGAAGATCTACCGGTATCTGGCGCGTCCCCTTCTCATACCGGCGGTACACTTCGCGCTGGCAGCCCAGATATTCTGCGATCTCCGCCTGTGTCTTATCATGATCGATCCGCAAATCTTCCAGACGTTGAAAATACATCAAACCACCTCAGTTTTATGCTACCAAATAATTGCATTTTTATTCTGTTTATGCTACCATATGGTTGTATTTCATTGTACAAAGGAGGAATCAGTTTGAAGTTTTTCGAAAAGATAATCACGATTTTGATCACGCTGGCGCTATTAATCTGCCTGTACTTTACCGGCCAGTCTGTAATAAGAACTGTCTCCCGGCACATCCCGCCTCACTCTAAAGAATCAACACAAAATTCCGGGGATGCTGTCAGAAATAATCGTATTATACAGGAAAAAAACAACAGCCGCATTCCTGTTTTCATTTCCGGCAGTCTGTTCCTTAAAGACAGGTTTTCTCCTATTCTGTATCCGGCAAGGCAGTCTCTTGACTTCTGTTCCCATCCTCTTGCCGCCAGGGAGATCTCTTCCTGCATGATCTTCTTCCTGCTCTATATGCGTACCGTCTGCTGATATACCGGAAATATATAACACGGCTGCAGCAATGAAGAGAGATAGAAAAGGACCTTGAAGGCTGCATCCCTCAAGGTCCCCATCTGAATCTCAGTAATGGTCAGTTGACTTTATCTGAATATCTTTATCCTGCCGATTCCCGGCAGTTCTTTTTTCTCACCCCTGCAGGCATAGACTATCCCCATGATAAAAAGGATCAGAACGACAAATCTGGCTATATCGACTCCAACATCCACTGCTCCGCCTGCAAACCACGCAAAAATCCCTGCACTCCATGCCCGGTATCTTTCTACAACATTCAAAAACATTTCTACAATAAACAATATCATTCCCTGATTCTTATGGAGCTTTAAGTATTCCGACTGTTTATCCCCGGCAAGAACAGGAACGAACACAAGTACCCCAAGGTAACAAAGCACAGCCATAACTTTATTACTCCTGATCTCACTTTCCGGAAAATATCCGTTCATGGTATGACTCCGACCATAAGCGTTATATGTATTCTGTGCATTTTCTCCATAGGTATAACTGCTGCTCTGTGATCCGCTGTTCCCATAGGTATAACTGCTGTCTTCCTGCGTCTTGGATTCCTTTCCTGGAATTACCGCGCCGCAAAATGGGCATGTCACAACAGTATCGTCTACTTTTTCACCGCATTTTACACAATAAGCCATTTTTATTTTATCCTCCTCATCTGCATATTAATGTTAAACCTCTATTACTCCAGTCCCAGTATCTCGCCGAGAACTTCTATTATGATCTCATTGGTACAAGACTTTACATATCCTATTATATGCAGCAATATCTCATCCTGCTTCTGAGCCTCCGTAAGAGAAACGTCTTTCTTCGTCTCATTGATCAGGCGCACAAGCTCCGGTGTCAGCTCCTCATACATATCCAATGTCGCATCCGTCACCAATTTTCTTAACTCTTTCTTCGTTGTCGGTACCATATATACCTCACATTCCGGCAGACTATTTATAAAAATCTTCTGCCCTTTTTATTATTGCAGATTTCTTACCTTAAATTCCCGCTGGGCCTCCCGCTTTTGATCCTTCTTCGCGATATCCTGACGTTTGTCATACAGCTTCTTGCCCTTTGCAAGCCCGATCTCCACCTTTACCAGACTGCCTTTGAAATATACTTTAAGCGGGATAACCGCCATCCCCTTCTCCTTCATCTTTCCCAAAAGCTTATTGATCTCCGCTTTATGAAGAAGCAGCTTACGCACCCTGAGCGGATCCTTATTAAATATATTTCCTTTTTCATAAGGACTGATATGCATACCATAGATAAACATTTCTCCGTTCTCTATACGGACAAATGATTCTTTGATGCTGCATTTGCCCATCCGCAGGGACTTGACCTCCGTGCCGTGAAGAGCAATACCTGTCTCATACGTCTCCAGAATAAAATAGTCATGATATGCTTTTTTATTATTGGCTATCAACTTGCCGCCCGTCTTCGCCATCTTCCCACTCTCCTTCTGATACAATCTCAAAATCAATCGTCCGCAGCATGCGGTTCGTATCAATGACGCGCACCTGGACCTTTTGTCCAAGTTTATATACCTTTCCTGTATGTTCACCGACCATCTCATAATTATTTTCATCATAGTCGTAATGGTCGTCCGGCATATTCGTTACATGCACAAGTCCTTCGATCGTGTTGGGAAGCTCCACATACATTCCCCATTTGGTCATGCCCGAGATCACCCCATCAAATACTTTACCTATGCGCTCCTGCATATACTCTGTTTTTTTCAGCTTAACTGTCTCACGTTCTGCCTCGTCTGCACGGCGCTCTGTCTCGCTGGCATGCTTTGTCACTTCATCCAAAACAGCATGATAATGCTCTATCTTCGCCTCATTCATCCTTCCCCGCAGATTATCCTTGATGATCCGGTGTATCTGCAGATCCGGGTACCGCCGGATCGGGGATGTAAAATGGGTATAATACGCTGCTGCCAGTCCAAAATGTCCTGAATTTTCCGGCGCATACCTGGCCTGTCTCATGGAGCGCAGCGCCAATCTGCTGATCAGAGCCTCCTCCGGCGTACCGTCAACCTTTCCGAGAAGCTTTTGTATCTCCTTCGGGCGCACCTCATTGACACCGATATGCATAGAATAACCAAAATTATTAATAAATGCGGCAAGTGCTTTTATCTTTTCATCATCCGGCGCCTCATGATTACGATATACAAAAGGAAGTTCCTGCCAGTAATAATCCTGTGCCACCGTCTCATTGGCAAGCAGCATGAAATCTTCGATGATCTTCGTCGCCACATTCCTGTCATAAGGCTTAATCTCCACCGGTCTCCCCATCTCATCAAGCACCAACTTCGTCTCTGGAAAGTCAAAATCAATAGAACCTCTCTGCATACGCTTTCCGCGCAATATAGCTGAAAGCTCCTGCATACGCTCAAACATCGGGACAAGATCCTTATATTTTTCCCTTTCTTTCCCGTCTTGATCTTCTAAAATCTTCTTTACGCTTGTATACGTCATCCTCTGATCTACGTGAACCACCGTCTCCGCAATCTCATGATCCGTTACATTTCCCTTAAGATCCACTGTCATGATACAGCTGAGCGCCAGCCGGTCCTCACCTGCATTCAGAGAGCAGATACCATTGCTCAACGTATGAGGCAGCATCGGGATGACCCGGTCTGCAAGATAGACACTGGTCCCTCTCTCCCTTGCCTCATGGTCCAGCGCGCTGTTCTCCTGCACATAATTGGTAACATCAGCAATATGCACCCCAAGGATATAACAATCCCCCTCACGGGTTACCGATACTGCATCATCCAGATCCTTGGCATCCTCGCCGTCGATCGTTACCATCTGCACATCCCTCAGATCTCTGCGCCCGGACATGTCTGCTGCGCTCACCGGCTTTGATACACGCTCCGCCTGGTTCAGTACTTTTTCCGGGAACTCTACCGGAAGATCATATCCCATAACAATAGACATGATATCCGTCCCCGGATCGTTCACATGACCGATGATCTCTGTGATCCTGCCCTCCGGATTCCTGCCTTCACCGCCGTAGGAAGTCAGCTCTGCCACTACCTTATGCCCTGTCACTGCTCCCTTCGACTTCCCGGCAGGAATAAAGATATCCTTCCGAATCTTCTGATTGTCAGGCAGGACAAATCCATAATTCTTCCCGGAACTTTCCTGGTAGAATCCTACAACTTTTTTGATCCCTCTCGAGATGATCTTTACAATCTTCCCTTCGCTCTTTTTTCCTGCCGCCTCTCTAGTGATGACAATCTCCACCTTATCGCCGTCGAACGCATCTTTTCTGTGTTCTTCTCCGATAAATACATCCTGATCCTGCCCTTCAAGTTCTGCGAATCCAAAACCTTTCGCATTGGCACGGTAGATCCCGATAAGTTTTCTCTCCCCGCCCCGGCAGCATTTCCCCCGTTTGGACGAGTTTAATGACTTATCCATCCTGCGCACTGCTCCTTTCTCATATGGAAAAGGACACTCCCTGATCACAGGAGTGTCCCATCATGCTCATAATCAATAACTGTCCCTTAAGCAAAAACCTTCAAATTCAACACTGCTGCCAGTACAATAAACAGAATCGCAAGGAACTTTGTAGATTTCACCAGCGCGCCTTCCATAGAACGGCCTTTATTCTGTCCCCAGTAAGTATCTGCCATACCACTGATCGTTCCTAAGCCCGCTGACTTACCTTCCTGCATCAGCACGATAGCTGTTAATGCGATACAGTCTATTGCAAATATGATCATTAACACTGTCTTCAATATCTCCATAATTTCCCACCTCCTGCGGATAAACCATAACTATAGTAACACAGGCTGCGGAAGTTTACAAGCATTTTTTTACTCTTTTGAAACTCTCTTGAAACTCTCTTTAGAAGCTCTTTTATCCACTAACCGGCCGGGTATTTTTCCTTCCCGAAGGGATTGTGATATTCCGCCACATCTCCCAATTCATCCTCTATCCTTAAAAGCCGGTTATACTTCTCTACCCTCTCGCCGCGGCACGGAGCGCCGGTCTTGATCTGTCCTGCGTTAAATGCCACTGCGATATCCGCAATGATGGAATCCGCTGTCTCTCCTGAACGGTGTGAGATTACTGCCTGATAACCCGCACTCTTAGCCATCTCTATTGCATCGAACGCCTCTGTCAGCGTTCCGATCTGATTTACC
>CATLEM010000052.1 GCA_949916155.1 uncultured Dorea sp. | reverse complement strand
GCTGAAAGTTCTGCTTAAAAAGCTGAACAGCAGAAGCATTGAGGAGTACTTGTACACAGCCTATGAACCGGCGGACATTAATGACTGGTATGTCATGCTGACTGTGCCGGAAAGTACTGTCTTCAGGGAAACGGTGTATATCGGAAAGGTTTTGTTCTGGCTTGGGCTGTATGAAGTGGGCAGCGTGTCTGAGAAAGCGCTGAGGGCGAAAGAAAAGGTTGAGGGGGCAGGCTATCATTTTCTGTCGGGACAGTGTCAGGGGAAGGCAGCGTTGCCGCTGTGGTAAAGGTGGCGGAGATGAGGATGTACGAGGATAAGAAGCGCTACTATATGAGCCAGGGAGACCGGCGCAAGATGCGGTAAACGGCTGCTGTGCGATACTCCGGAAAGATGATGCACATTTTCTTGAATTTTCTGTCGAAAATTGTTATGATAGGAGGGAAAGCTGTTAAAAACAGGATATTCATGCCTGCACATTCAGGGAAAGAAGGGAGTGCGGGTTTACACAAGGAGGGAGTATTTGTGATTAATGAATTGAATATCACCAACGAAGAAGTTACAGAAAACGCGGCGGAAACATTTGCAGGGGAAGGCAAAGTGGTTGCTGATGAGAATAAGATCATACCTATCGCGAATAAAAGCAGTTCTGCCGAATCCGGAAACGGGACCGGGGAGGCGGAACCTGCGGTTCAGGTAAATGTTTCGGAGACCGGCGCACATGTCGACCCGGCACTGCAGGGAGATCAGGCATCTAAACCAGCTTCAGATGCCGGCATGCATGCAGGTTCGGAATCAGGATACCGGAGGGAGACATCCTCATACAGAGAGGATTTCCGGGATGATTTCGGACTGGATGAAGAGGAGCGCCCGAAAAAGCGTTTTTGGCGTTTCCGCGCAGGCAATGATGAGGAATCCCGGGATAAACTGATCCTTTCCCGCATCAGGGATGAGGATCTAATGGAATACCTGGTGTTAGAGCAGCGGCGGCTGGAATTTTTACAGCAATCGAGAGAGGCAAAGGATAAGCGGATTCTAGCTGCTTTCCAGCTTGTGATCACTTTGGCTGCTATCGTAGCACTTACCTATCTTTTGCAGGATAATCCGACGATACTGATCAGTATCCTTTATGTGGCCGGAATCGTTGCGGCGCTTCATGTGTGGAAGAATCCGCAAGATAAAGGAAACGGCAGGCGGTAAATACAGGTCAGAACAAAGCAGCCGGGCGTTATCTTTCGCCCGGCCGTTTTTGTGCGGAAAGCAATTGTGTTGTATGTTATTTCTTTTTCCACTTTGCATAGAGTGTCTTTTTGCCAGAACTTCCTTTTTTTATTGCAGTTACTTTTTTTCTGCATTTCTTATCCGCATACCATCCTTTGAAGGTATAACCTTTTCTGGAAGGTCTTTCCAGCTTGACGGTCTTCGATGTGCTGTAATAATATGACGGATTCTTTTTATTATTCTTTCCGCCCTTCAGCTTGTACTTGATAGCGTATTTCGTATTATCGCAAACGCCGTCACCGTCAGCATCCACATATCCTCTGCTGCATCCGTAACCGCGTCTGTAATTGTTCCCGCATCCGTAACGGTTTCCGCATCCATAGCCATAATTGTCGCAGATACCGTCACCGTCAGCATCCACATAGTTTCTTCCGTTACCGGGGCATGCGGCCGATACTGTCGTACAAAACAGTGAAAGAATAAATACCATAGTTAAAAATGTCACAATTTTTTTCATTTCTTTTCCTCCATTTTGAATTTTCCTTTTAGTAATAATACGTCTGGAAACAAGGTATCCTTGCAAATCATATTATTTTTTTAATATATTTTTTGATTTTCTTTTCATATCTTTATGTATTTTGGGTGGCAGGGAATTTTTTTAGACAGCGGAAATTCCGTAATAGCTTGATTTTTCTGCATTTTAGATGTATTTTATTATTGTCATTAGTAACAAAAAGCATGTGCCGGAGGATGAAAAAGATGAGTATAGAAAAGTATGTGGCAGGAATCCAGCATATAGGGATTCCCACAAAAGGTATGGAAGCTTCAAAAGATTTTTATGAGAAGATTGGGTTTGAAATACGCTATGAGACGGTAAATGAAGGAGCCAGGGTTATTTTTTTCGGACTTAAGAATCTGGTACTGGAAGTTTATGAATCGGAGGAAGCGGTACAGAGGATTGGCGCGATCGAGCATATTGCCATTGATGTAGAAGATATTGAGCAGGTGTATAGAGAAATCTGCGGCCTGAATCTGAACACGCTTCAGGATGAAATACATCAGCTTCCGTTCTGGGATAACGGAGTCCGGTTTTTTACGATAAAAGGTCCGAACGGGGAAAAACTGGAGTTCAGCCAGTTCTTATAGGGGGGATTTTACTGATGAAAAAATTTATGGAAGAATTTAAAGCATTTATCGCACGAGGCAATGTCATGGATATGGCAGTTGGTATCATTATAGGCGGTGCATTCACAAGTATAGTGACATCTCTGGTGGAGGATATTATCAATCCGCTGCTTGGATTATTCGGCGGAATGAACTTTGACCGTCTGCATGTGAAACTTCTTGGCGAGGTTACGCTCAATTATGGGAAATTTATTACGGCTGTGGTTAACTTCCTCATTATGGCGTTTATTGTATTCTGGCTTATGAAACTGGTAAATGGCATGGGCGGCAGATTTTCAAAAAAAGAAGCGGAAGAAGAAACTGTTCCGACGACAAAGAAGTGTCCATTCTGTAAAAGCGAGATAGCGATTGATGCGACAAGATGTCCGAATTGCACATCTGAGCTTACCTGTCAGTGAGTTTACATTATATTTCTATACGCCACACATAGTAAGATACTATAGCAGAAAAAAGGAGAGCCGTCATGAGAGAAAAGGAAGATCCTGGCCGTGTGATAGAGGGGATTATACATTTTTTGAATATGATTGAAGAAAAGGGCATGGAATTGGATCACGTGACCAGAGAATATCTGAGGGAAGATAAATTTCCGTCAGAGGATATAAGCGAATTGCGGGAGAGCTATGATCTGCTCCAGTTTATGGATGAGATTCCGGGCGGATTTCTGATCTATTATGCAGGAGGGGACGAGAAGATCATCCATGCTAATAAGGGACTGCTGCGGATGTTCCAGTGCGGGACGATGAAGGAGTTCCGGGAGATCACGGGGAATTCTTTCCGGGGTGTCGTGTACCCGGAGGATTTGGATGAAGTAGAGGAGAGTATCGAGCGGCAGATTTTAAGAAATCAGTATAAGCTTGATTATGTGGAGTACCGGATCAGGCGGAAGGACGGCACACTCCGCTGGGTGGACGATTACGGCCACTTTATCCATGGGAAGACTGCAGGTGACATATTTTATGTGTTCATAGGAGAAACTACGGATGAGAAGAACAAGCAGCGGATGGAACAGCGGAAGATCCTGTCGGAAGCTTTGGAGAAGGCGAATCTTGCTGTCAGGGCAAAGAATACGTTTCTTACCAATATATCCCATGATATGCGCACGCCGCTGAATGCGGTCTTTGGATGCGCGTCTCTGGCAAGAGCAAGTCTCGGTGATCCGGAGGCTGTGGGCAGGTATCTGGAACAGATTGAAGCGGCAGGGCATCAGCTTCTTGATATGATCTCGGAAGTGCTGTATGTGTCTTCTCTGGCGGATGCTTCCGGTCCGGCAGAAGCAGAGTGCGATATGTGCGGGATCGTGAAGGAGGTATATGAGTTTCTTTTGCCCCAGGCACAGGAAAAGTCGATTGAATTTGTGCTTGACTGCAGCCGGGTCGTTCACAGCAGCATATACGTGGATCAGGATAAGTTGAGGCAGCTGATACTGAACCTAGCGAACAATGCTGTTACTTATACTCCGGACGGCGGCAGGGTGTCTGTTACAGTTGCTGAGGAAGGAGAACTTCCCGACAGTCATGCGGTTTACCGTCTTGTGGTCGAGGACAGCGGTATTGGAATCGGGGAGGAATTTCTGGAGAAGATGTTTGAGCCGTTCAGCCGCGAGAAAAGTTCTACACTCAGCGGTGTCCGGGGCATCGGCCTTGGGCTTACGATCGCCAAGAGTATTGTGGATATGATGCATGGCAGCATTGAAGCCAAGAGCATGGTGAATAAAGGTACGGCGTTTACGGTTACGCTTACATTCCGTGTTCAGCCTTTGGCCGTTGAGATGAATGAAGACAGTGTTATCCCGAGCCCAAGTCTCAGGATATTGCTGGCGGAAGATAATGAGATCAATCTGGAGATTGAGACAGAACTTTTGGAAAGAATGGGCTTTGCTGTCGTGCCGGTGCAAAACGGCAAGCTTGCTCTGGATAAAATGAAGCAGGCATCCTGCGGTGATTATGACCTGATCATCACAGATCTTCAGATGCCGGTGATGGACGGATGGGAGGCTGCTGCTGCGATCAGGAAACTTGAGGATCCGGTTCTTGCACGGATTCCGATCATCGCGTTATCTGCCAATATTCTGATCGATGACCAGCAGAAAGCTCTGGAGAGCGGTATTGATGTGTATCTTTCAAAGCCGATCAATTTTACCGAGTTATTGAACGCGATTGAGAAGAAAACAAGCTGGCGGAACAACTGAAATTGTATTGACGAAATTGCGGCAAGAGATTATCTTAGAGCATAGCTTGTGTATGACGGACATGACAAGCAGGTATCTGCAACGCTGAATGGGGAAAATTATGAAGTGGAAAAGGTGTGATGTTATGAAAATAATTTCCAGAGTTTTAAAGATTGTCTTATGGGGGGTAATGGGGACTTTTGCCGGAACAAGTATTTACCGGTGCTGGGACTTTTATGTACATCCTGATCTGTATGCGGTGAACTCGGCACCGTGGTATCTAAGTATTCAGATTAATGCTGTACTCACGGTTATTTTAGTTACGATACTTCTTGTGATCATGCGGTTGGTAAAGAAGAAAATCAGGTGAATTGGGAGTCTTTTGTTAAGGGGATGCTACATTGCGGATAGGATTGATGATTGGTCAACCGGCGTTCCCGGGAGGAAAAGGTTTTGAGAAGCGAAGAGGATCTTAACAGAGCCATGGAGGCTTATGCCGACATGGTGAGGAGAATATGCTTTTTGCATTTGAAAAATAAGTTCGACACGGAAGATGTGTTCCAGAATGTATATATGAAGTACCTCCTTTACGAAAAGGGTTTTGACAGCGCGGAGCATGAAAGAGCATGGTTTGCACGGGTGGCTATCAATGCGTGCACGGATCATCTAAGACTTTTATCCCGCAGGAAATGGGTGCCCCTTGATGTGATTGAGGAGGAGAGCAGAATTCTTGACGACACTTCCTCGGAAGTTTTGGAGGCTGTGCTGTCCCTGCCTGAAAAGTACAGGAATGTCATCTATCTGTATTATTATGAAGAATATCCCGCAGTGGAGATTGCCCGCATACTCGGGAGGAAAGAGAATACGGTTTACTCCTGGCTCTCAAGGGCGAGGGAACTTCTCAGGGAGCGGATAGGAGGTGAGTGGGCATGAACAGGATTCGCGAAAGCATGGAAAATATCCGGGCATCGGAAGAGCTTAAACAGCATACGCTGGAGTATCTGAAGCACAAACGGCACCGTGCCCGGGCAAAGCGGATACGAGGGTATGTTCTCGCGGCGGCATGTCTGTGTCTTTGCATATTCACTGACGGATATATCCTGTATGCAAGGCCGACATCCTATATCAGCATCGATGTGAATCCATCGGTGGAGCTTGGCATCAACCGTTTCGGCAGAGTTGTGGAGGCGGAAGCTTACAATGAAGAAGGAAAAACTCTTCTTGAACAGGCAGCATTAAAGCATAAGCCTTATCTGAAAGCGATAGGGAGGCTGCTTGAGGAAGAGAGCGGATCTGGTTATCTGACGGAAGATGCCCGGGTGTTCATCACGGTAATCTCGGATAAATGGGAGACGATCCTTGAGGAGATCCGCGCTGACGAACTGTCCGGAAAATACGGCGCACAGACTTATACCAGTAATCTTGCCTGCAGGCAGGAAGCCCACAGTCAGGAGATGTCCTTTGGAAAATACCGGGCGTACTTAGAACTTTCCCGGTATGATGAATCCCTTACCGTGGAAGCCTGCCATGGTATGTCCATGGGAGAGCTTGAGGACAGGATTGAAACCTGCAGGAGACATCAGGATGGAACAAAAGAAGGGGAAGAGCATCAGAGAAGGGAACGAAAAAAGCTCCGTGGAGGTCATGAAGGCCACGGGAAACATCACGGACATGGGCACTGAGACTTTCAGGCATTTAGTCGCTAAAGGCAGATATTCCTTAAATTTATGAAAAAAAGTAGTTTTATGTGCAAGAATTTCCAAAGCTGGGACGTATTATTGATAGAAGGCAAAAAAATACAGCTATTTAAGGAGGCAGCGCAAATGGGAATGTTAAAGAAATGGAAAAAAGCAGTTGTGATCATGCTGACGGCACTTATGCTGACGGGAAGCTTCTCAGTACCGGTGATGGCCCACGGCCACGGCAGCCATCATACGGTCATCCATCACAGCAGTTCAAAAAAAAGCAAAGGAGTCTATTGCCCTTATCACCACAAGCGGCATAAGAAAAAAAGCAACTGCAAGAGATACTGCAAAGTGCATAAAAAAATCCATAAAAACGGGAAGAGACACCATTCGAGGCATCACTGATAAAAACATCCCCGCAGGAACCATCCGCAAGGACAAAAAGTCACGGTTCCTGCGGGGATATTTTGTGCATCGGAAAAATCATTCTCCAGAATCGATAGCTGATACATCGCTGTTAGGCGGGAGAAAGTGATACAGGTCCTCATAAGATTCAAGTTCAGCTGCGGACACCGGTACAGACGGGATCAGTCCGGTGCAGTCCTGCTTGGATGCCGCGTTGGACAGGTAGTCGTAGGAATCAATGATCTCCTGATTGTTTTTTTCCTGCTTCTTTTTATCTTTTTGCTCCATAATAATGCCACCTCACCTTTCACAGATATTTTGACCGAATGGGAAAAATGTATGCATATTCCGGTGATTTATTCATGAGTTTGGTTGGATTAAGATTTCCCTATGGAGAAAAATGTCAGATAGTGTTACAATAAGTACATTGGCTGAAAAAATTTTAAAGGAAGAGGGCTTTTTATGAAGCGGATATCGTTAGAGGAGCTTTTTGCCTCCAAAGCGGAGCTTTCCTACGGGCAGCAGTACCAGTACATTACAGAACTGATCGGGGAGGGGAAGATCAAACCTTTGAAAGCCTCGAAGACGAACGGGAAGAAGCCGGCGCTCTACCGGGAATACTGGCTTTTGGAGCAGGAGAAGGACCGAAGTTCCCTTGAAGAGGAATTAAAATACTGCCTGTATCCGGGGATCAGTGTGGATTATTATCTGGCGCACTTAGAGACTTATGAGCGGGAGCGGGCGTGGGTATTAAAGCTCAGTGATTATCTGAAGACAGATAAGGGAAAACTTAAATATCCGGTGTCGGCAAATGAGAGAAGCTTTGAAATCTGGGGAAGGGAGAAGTTCCTTTTGCGGGAGCAGGGGAAGGCGGTGTTAAAGCACTGCGGGCTTGCCTGGGATTTTCTTAATGTCTATGGGACGAGCGAGCCGCTGGCGTATTATTCCCACACGAGAAAGACGCCCCAGAATATCGTGATCCTGGAGAATAAGGATACCTTTTACAGTATGCGAAGACACCTGCTTGGCGGAAATGATACGCTGCTTGGGATGAAGGTGGGGACGCTCATCTACGGTGCGGGCAAGGGAATCCTTAAAAGGTTTCAGGACTTTGACATCTGTGTGGAACCTTATATGACGGATCAGGAGAATGGAATCTATTATTTCGGTGATCTGGATTATGAGGGGATTGGGATATATGAATATCTGGCCGGTTTATTTAAGGAGGATTGGGAGATCGTCCCCTTCATCCGGGCGTATGGGAGGATGCTCGAGAAAGCGGAAGATATGGGGACAGACAGGCTGCCGGAGACGAAGGAGAAGCAGAACCGGAAGATAAGCGGGGAGTTTTTCCGTCATTTTTCCGGGGAGCTGGCAGACAGGATGAAGGCAGTGGTAGAGAGCGGAAGGTATATTCCGCAGGAGATTTTGAACATATCGGATTTCAGCCGGTGATTAATATAAGGAAAAAGGAAAAAGATGCAGTATGAATTTTTAAAACATTTTCCCAGGAGGATGAAGAATGTAGGGCTTTATGCGCTGATCATACAGAACAGCGCACAGAAGACTATATGGAAGCAGTACGGGTTTCAGAAGCTGGACGAGCAGCTCAATGTGATCTTTGCGGTGATGCTCTATATTATGGAGCAGTCCCTTAAGGAGGAAAACTGCGTGATGGACGATATCGGGGCTTATATCGATACAGTCAATATGCAGTATTTCCGGAAGGATATGACCTATGATGACTGCAGGAAACTGGGAGATTTTATTGTAAATGTGGTGCTGTCCAATGAAGGGAAGGTCATGCATTTTGACGGCTTTGACTTTGGAAAGAACGGGTATCAGAGCATGCATATCAGCTATGTGGCCAACCGGATCGTGTACATTGACCGGGAGTTCAAACGGACATCCTATTACCTGACGGACGACGGGTATAATCTGATGCTCGCGACGCTGGAGATTGAGAGCAATATGAAGCTTACCATCCACGAGATGATCTTCCAGATGCACTTAGAGAAGCAGAGCTACGATAAAGCGGTGGATGAGATCAAGAATGTATTCAACCTGCTGCGCATCCAGCTCCAAAAGATTCAGGAGGCGATGGGGAAGATCAGGAGAAATGCGCTGAACTACTCGGTGAAAGATTATGAGGATATCCTTAAGGAAAATCTCCAGACGATCGATGAGACGAAGCAGAAGTTCCAGAACTACAGAGACCGGGTGAAGAGCCGGGTGAGAGAGCTCGAACAGGAGAATATCGACGTGAAGCGGCTGGATGCCAAAGATGAGGAGAAGCTTGAGTATCTCCGGGAGATAGAGTCCTACTTAAACCGCACCATCGACGAGCACCAGAAGATTTTAGGAAGCCATTTTGACTTAAAGGCATTGTATACGAAGGAGTTAGAGGAGCTGATCCAGATGTCTTTTATCAAAAGGTTCTCCCTGCGGACGGAGCTTTATGACAAGGTGCTGATTCATCCCGCGTCTCTTGAGAATCTGGACTATTTTCTGCGCCCCCTTTTCGGCCGGGAGGTGGATAAGACGTATAATCTGAACAAGGCATTCCAGCTCCAGCGTCCGGTGAGGAAGAAGCGGGAGGAGGATACGGAGGAAGCTCTTGATTTTGACGAGGAGGAATGGCAGCTTGACCAGGAGAGGCGGCGCAAAAAAAAGCTTAAGCGGTATGAGACGAGCCTTGGCTTTCTTCTCCGGGAGACGAAAGGGAGAGGGGAGCTTACCCTTAAGGAATTAAGCAGCCGTTTAGAGAAAGCGGAGGATGAAAAAGAACAGTTCATCCCCAACGCGGAGATCTTTAAGGAGATCATGGTGGAGCTTATAAAGAACCGGGAGATCGATATCGATGCCCTGAAAAAAGAGCGGAGCGAGTATATCCAGGATCTGCCGGGGGAGTTCCAGCTCAATGAGATGCTGCTCTTTCTGGTGGAGGAATATCCGGAGAACAGCGATATCAAAAGGATAGAGGTCAGCCGGATCGAGGATGGGAGCACAGTGACTTTTGACGGCATTTTAACGGAGGACGGCGTGAGGAAGAGCATCCGCTGTTCTAATGTATCGGTGCGGGTGGAACGAAAGGAATAAAGGCGTATGGCTTACGAATTGGAACAGATAAAGACAAGCCAGGAGATATTCTACTATCTTCTGGAAAACCACGAGCTTAAGGAGGAAGAAGAGATGCTCCTCTACAAGGCGTATACGGAGGAAGAGGAGGTCCAGAACCTGGTCAAATCCCAGGGGGAGATCGCCGGCAGCACTATCGAGCGGTACGGCAATGTGATCTATCTGATCCCCAGGGAGGAGAATAATTTCCTGGGCTTTTCCAAGGCACAGTTAAAATCTGTGCTCTGCAGGTCGGGCGCCACGGACAAGGATTACTATCTCTCCCAGTTTGTCATCCTGACTTTGCTGGTAGAATTTTTCGACGGGCAGGGGAGCAGCAGCAAGGCGAGAGAGTATATCCGGGTGGGAGAGCTTCAGAACTTAGTCTCCGGCCATCTGAAAGAAGGAGCCGGGAATCTTGACGAGGAGGAAGAGGAGCAGGCGGGAATCGCATTTTCCAACATGTACGAAGCGTACGAGGCGCTTAAATCGGACGAGAAGGGATCCCGGGCCAGGACGACGAAGGAAGGTTTTCTGCACCATATCCTTTTGTTCCTGCAAAAGCAGGGGCTTATCGAGTATGTGGAGCAGGATGAGATGATCAAGACGACGAAGAAGCTTGACAGTTTCATGGACTGGAACCTTCTGAACCAGAATAATTACCAGCGGGTGCTGCGTGTACTGGGGGTGGCGGAGAATGAGTAAGATACAGACGGTGAGGCTGATTAATATCGGCTATAATAACAATGCGATCCGCATCAGCGACGAGTGTTTTCATATGAACGGGGAGAGCACGCTCCTGTCGTTAAGGAATGGCGGCGGGAAATCTGTGCTGGTGCAGATGATGACGGCACCGTTTGTGCACAAACGGTACAGGGATGCGAAGGACCGCCCGTTTGAGAGCTATTTTACGACGAACAAGCCGTCCTTTATCCTGGTGGAGTGGGCGCTTGACGGCGGAGCCGGGTATGTGCTTACCGGGATGATGGTCAGAAGAAACCAGGATACCTCGGAGGAGAATAACGAGAACTTAGAGATAGTGAACATGATCTGCGAGTACAGCGGGCCATGTGAGCAGGACATCCATCACCTCCCGGTGGTGAAGAAGGATAAAAAAGAGATGATCCTCAAAAATTTTGCCGACTGCAGGCAGCTTTTTGAAGGATATAAAAAAGACCGGACAAAGAAGTTTTTCTGCTACGACATGACGAACGCCGCTCAGTCCAGGCAGTATTTTCATAAGCTTATGGAATATCAGATCCATTACAAGGAGTGGGAGACGATCATCAAGAAGGTGAATCTTAAGGAGTCAGGCCTGTCTGAACTTTTTTCCGACTGCAGGGATGAGAAGGGGCTTGTGGAGAAATGGTTTCTTGACGCGGTGGAGAGCAAGCTTAACAAAGAGAAGAACCGCATGAAGGAGTTTCAGGATACGCTGGAAAAATATGTGGGCCAGTACAAGGAGAATAAATCCAGCATCAAGCGTTACGGCACTATCCAGAAATTCAAGGAGGAAGCGGTTAAGATAGACGAAAAGGCGCAGGAGTATGCGCGCGCGGAAGAGGAAAAAAAGGCGCAGGAGAACCTTGTGGCCTGCTTTATCGCGAAGCTTAACAGCCTTCATGAAGAGACGGGGCAAGAGCTTTTAACGATCAGCGCTAAAGAGGACGAAGTCTTCCGGCAGATGGAGCGGGTGGAGTATGAGCGGCTGTCAAGCGAGATCCATGGACTTGATAAGGAGTGCCGTTTCCATATCGGCAGCAGGGACATGCTGGATCGTGAGAAAGAGAGCCTGGCGCGAGAGGCACAAGAGATCTCCCGGGCACTTGGTCTTCTCCTGTGCGCCAAGCAGGAGAAAGTACTGGCGGAGGAAGAGGGAGAGCTTGGCTATGTCCGTCAGCGGCTGAAGGTGGCGAGAAAAAAGGAAGAGGACTTAGGGCCGGAGCGCAGATTCCTTGGGTACGCTCTGCGCCGCTGGTACGAGACGCTGATGGCGGCGAATAAAGAGAAACGGGACCAGAATGAAAAAGATGGCCGAAGGCTTTTAGAAGAGCTTGTCCGCGAGCGGGTGAAGCTTACCGACCTGACCCAGAAGCTTTTTGAAAATGCGTCAAGGGAGGGCGCCCTGAAAAGCAAGACGGATTTTTACGGCCAGCGGGAGGATGAGTTTAACCAGCGCTACGGCGAGGAACTGGCGCGCAACATCCTTGGGGAGTACGACCCTGGGTTTATGGGTATCAAGCTTGCCGCCTACGAGAAGGAGCTTAACGAAGAGACAAGGAAACGTCTCAGTATGAGGAAGCGCCAGGAGCAGGACCGGGAGAAGAAAAAGAGCATGGAGCGGAGCATGGAGGACATGCGCATGGAGAAGGTCCGTAAGGATTCCGGGCTTTCACAGCAGCAGAAGATCAGGGAGGAGGATGAGAAAGAGCTTGAGGACAGGCGCGTGATCATGCGGTATCTGAACTTAGGCGACAACTTTCTTTTTGCGCGGGAGGATATTCTCCGGGCGTCGGAGAGAAAGCTTTTGGAGATCGACGGTGTGAGGAGGAATCTTGAGAAGGAAGAGGATGCCCTCCAGAAGGAATATCAGCGATTGACCCAGGGAAAGGTACTGGAGCTTTCCGAGGAGCTCAAGACGGGCTTTGAAAATCTTGGCATCCATGTGGTGTACGGCATGGAGTGGCTTAAGAAGAACGGCTATCCGGAGAGGAGAAATCAGGAGCTTGTGAGGAGCAATCCATTCCTCCCCTACGCACTGATCTTATCCGAACAGGAGCTTGCGAAGCTTTCGGAGAGCGGGAAGGAGTTATATACCTCCACGCCGATTCCCATTGTGTTAAGGGAGATGCTGGAGGAAGTCAGGGAGACGGACGGCGGAGGCGTCCAGATGTTTTCCGGCGTCAGCTTCTATGTGCTGTTTAATGAAAATCTCCTGAATGAGGAAAAGCTCAGGCTTCTGGTAGAGGAAAAAGAGCGGCAGATCGAGAAAAAACAGGAGATGCTTAAGATTCGTCGGACGGAGTATAAAGAATATTTTGAACGGCAGGAGCAGCTTCGCAACCAGCGGGTGGATAAGCAAAGCTGGGAGCAGAATGAGAAGACGATCGCCAGGCTGGAAGAAGAGATTTCTTCTCTTGAGGGGAATCTTCGCCGGACAGCGGGAGAACTTTCAAAGCTTAGAGAGGAAATCGACAAGCGGGAGAAAGATATCCGGAGCGCTGAGAAGGAAATTGAACGGCAGAACCGGCGTCTTGAGGATTTTAGACGGCTTTACAAAGACTATGAAGCCTATGAGACATGGAGAAGAGAGCTTTCGACATGCCGCCGGGAAAAGGAGAGGCTTGAGGAGAGGCAGAAGCTTTCCAAGAATCAGGAGCAGAAGCTCTTAGACGAGCAGAGAACAAAAGAGGCTGAAAAGGACAGTCTTTTGCGGGAGCAGGAAAAGCTTGGGGAGAGTGTCCGTAAGTTCGAACGGTACCAGAGCATCCCCAGGGGAGCTAAAGTGCCGGAGATCTTAAAGGGCACCAATGCAGATGCCTGGGCAAAATTTGAGAAAAGTGCGGGAGAGAGTGTGAAAAAAGACACGGAGCAGCTTTCAGATGCCCAGATTGCGGGCAGAGAGGATCCGTATGCTGGACTTCCAGACATTGATGCCGCTGATGTCAGAGAGATTGAAGCGAGATATGCTGCTATTACGACAAACATGTCCCAGGAATTAAAAGAGTTAGAAAGGCAGGAGATGAGAGCTGCAAAACGCTGTCAGAACGCATCGGATGAGCTTGTGCGGCTTCAGGAGAAGCACAGCCTCTTCAGAGAGGATTGGAAAGGCATCATCTACAGCCGTAAAGAGGAAAAACATCAGGAGGGCATGCTTAAGGAACGGAAGGAAAAGATGGAAGAGAAGCAGCGCCTGTGGAATGAGGAGGATAAAAAGATCGCCCTGACGCTTCAGCGGAGGGATGACCGCATAAAAGAGATGCAAAAAGCCTGCGGTGAGGACGAGCCGCTTCCCGAGGATAAGATTCAGAACCTGGATTTTGCGGCAAGGAAAAATAAGCTGGATTATGAGAGGAAGGAACTTCACCGCCAGGGGGAGAGCCTTAAGGAACGCCTGAAAAACTATGATGAAAATCTGACGGCGCTCTCAGAGTACAATGAGTTCAAGCTTATCTCAGAGACAGAGTGGGAGCAGGATTTTGCGGCGATGGACGGCCGGAAGCTCCGGGATTTCAAAGGGATGCTGATCAGGGATTACAACCAGAGCTTGAGACGCAGGCAGGAGGAGAAAGAGCGCCTTGCCCAGGTGCTTAACCGGATCGTGCGGCTTGAAGATTTCCAGGAAGATTTCTACAAGAAGCCGTTAGAAGCGATGCTGGAGCTTACCGACGATGCCTCCCAGGTGCTTTTGCAGCTTTCTACGACGATACAGTCCTATGACAGCCTGATGGAAAAACTTAAAGTGGATGTCTCCCTTGTAGAGCAGGAAAAGAATAATATCGCCGGCCTTCTGGAGGATTATGTAAAGGAAGTTCACAACAATCTTGGCAAAATCGACTGTAATTCTACCATCACGATCCGAAACCGCCCGGTGAAGATGCTTAAGATCCTTCTCCCGGAGTGGGAGGAGAATGAAAAACTTTACCGCATCCGCCTGCAGGATATGATCGACAAA
>CATLEM010000051.1 GCA_949916155.1 uncultured Dorea sp. | reverse complement strand
GGATTATGATATTATGAGTAATGAGAACCGTGTGCGGATCATGATGTCTTTCTACATATTGAACCTTGGGGAGGATTATTTTTGACAATAATGGATATTTGACTGCAAAGAATAAGTCGGCGATCATGCAAAAATAAAAAAGCCTTGGAAATCACTGAATTCCAGACTTTTTAAAGAGGCGCAGACCGGATTTGAACCGGTGAATCAGGGTGTTGCAGACCCATGCCTTACCACTTGGCTACTGCGCCTTGCCTCAAGCAAAATCCATTATAACAAATTACAAAGGATTAGTCAACAAATAAATCATAAAAATTTTTATGCTGAAATTTTTACACGCAAAGCTTTTTATCTATACCTTATACCTTTTAGATATATCCTCCGGGAATCCCGCCTCCGCCGCAGTACATTCCATTACAGCACAGATTACACACAAGATTGGCAATGCAAAGTTTCAGACACCAGTTATTTCCTGTGGAAAATGTAGTCTGATAGGGTCCCTGCTGCTGACGGTACCAGGTGCTGCCGCCCTGCAGACGGTTGAGAAGTATCTGATACTGGAAATTGTCCGGCTCAAGCCTTAATGCTTCCTTTGCATAGTCAAGGGCGGTTGCAATATTGCCCAGGCCGGAATGTGCAAGAGCGCTGAAGTAATACCACTGAGCGCTGCGTGCGGTGATGGTATTTAAAAGATTCAGGGCCTCCCGGTAATAGCCGCTGCTGATATAATTGGCAGCGGCACGGAGATGAATGTCATCCTCGCTTCCGTCAGAGGATCCGGAATCTGCCCGGCGGTATTCGGCATTGAAACCGCCGAAAGGCCCGAAACCGCCGAATGAGCCGAAACCGCCGTGTCTGTCAGAGGTGTAACCTTCAGATGAGCCGCCGGAAGCGCCGTATTCGCGTTCATGCATGATCTGGTTATAGGCCTGCTGTACTTCTTTGAATTTTGCTTCAGCCGCATCTTTGTTTGGATTGTTGATATTCGCATCCGGATGATATCTGCGGCTTAAGCTGCGGTATGCTTTTTTTATTTCGTCGTCGCCGGCATTTCTTGGTACGCCAAGGACGCTGTAAGGGTCTGTCATGATCGTTCTCCTGATTATTGCTGATGATTGTCCTTTATCTGCTTTTCTTTTTCTTCCCTGCGTCTGGCGGTAACCATGGTATACCGGCACCATACGCCGGAATAGAGGATATTGCGCAGGATGTCCGCATGCAGCAGAATGGGGAGTTTTTCAAATTCGCGGGAACATTCTGCCATCATCATGGTAAGGATGCTGCGGCAGTTCTCGGCAAAATCAGGATCTTCGGAGAACTTTTGCTTGAAGGGATTGTAGTTCCCGGTCTTTATATCCTTTTCCACGTCTTCGTAGGCATCCATCAGATAGATGAATTTCCCCAGGAAAAACCCGATCTTTCTGAGGGAAACTTCCCATTCGTCGCGGCGGTATACGAAAAGTTCTGCCATGATCCGGCCGAAGATGCCGGCCATGATATCTGCGTTTGTCTCCTTTCCGGCTTCCAGAAGGGAGAGCTTCTTAAGTCCCTGCGATACTGCGGCAACTTTTTCCGGGTAACGCTCTTTCAGTGTCTTTATCTTCGGGGCAAGAAGCTTTGCGGCTGCGCGGCTCTTTTTCTTTTGCTCATCCTCCCAGTCATCTCTGCATTTGAAATAGGACAATATCAGATTAACCGCTGCGGCGTAATCTGTCAACTCATTCGTGCGGGCAATATGTTTTTCCAGAGGATGGGCAATGCATCTGACCGTCTTGATATCTGTATCCGGCTCGTAAAGCCCGGTGAGCAGGATAATAAGAAATGTCATATCAAAAGACAGAGTCATCTGTCCCCGTATGCCGTAATTTTCCTTTAACACTCTGCACAGGCCGCAGTAGTAGGAATGATACAGATCATAATCTTTGAATTTCATCTCGGCCTTGTTGATGACGATGTATCCGAACATAACATACTCCTTTCGGCGGATAAAGGGCGTGTGTTTCTTTGTATATTAGCTTTGCGTTGTATTAGCTCCGTTTGATAAAGGTTGTGCTGCATTTTGGACAACGGATCTCAATCCTGCCTTTCCCCCGGGGTATCCGGATCTTTTGTTTACAAGACGGACAGGTGTAGATATGATGGGTCCTGCGCTGTGAGAGCATCTTTTTCTGACGGGTTAAAAATCCCCGGAGCCTTGCGGTCTTATTCAGGTACCATTGATTTTCAGAGGAACGCTTGTATATGTTCTTAGAAAACATCCGGTAATAGGCGGTGATGATCAGCACCCACGAAATAAGCGGCAGAAACCGCCAGCGGATAAAGCCGGATAAAAGTATAGTGACAAGCCCTGCGGCGATGGTAGATCTGCCAAGGGAATCGATCCCGTATCTTCCGTACATGAAACGGATAAATCTTTCTTTCAAAAATATGCGCCTCCCAAATGTTTTCTGATTCTTATGATCCTGGTTTCATCATACGCCCATAGCAGGGAAAGTCAATAAAACTGTGATTAAAAAAATATAAATTAATTGTGGCGGTTGCTTACAGACCGCTATACGTGATAATATATGTAGGGATAGCCTGACGCGTAAAAAGGCTGAACATAACTTTGCGATTGGTTGACAGTCTCTGAGGATGCGCGGCAGAAGGAGGGAGTATATGGACAGACTGACAGAGTTGATAAAAAAAGATATGAAGCCGGCGCTTGGAGTGACAGAACCGGGTGCGATCGCATTTGCAGTGGCGTCGGCGAAGGAGCGTGCCGAAGGGGAGATCGTAAGAGTAAAGGTGTCTCTTAATTCGGGGATGTATAAGAATGCTTATACCTGCGGAATCCCTAATTCTGACAGATTCGGCAATCTGTACGCGGCGGCGCTCGGGGCAGTGGCGGCGAAGGCAGAGCTTGGCCTGGAATCACTGGCGTATATTACTAAAGAGGACAATGAAAGAGCGGCGACGTTAGTTGCTGAAGGCAGAGTCGAGGCAGTGATGGACCATATGGGTTCGCAGATTGCCATCGATGCCGAGGTTGTGACGGATAAAGACAGGGTTCTTGTCAAGATCCGCGACAGCCATACGGGGATTGTATGTATTGAGAAAAACGGGGAGACAGTCTTCTTAAAAGATTCCCGGCAGGAAGAGAAAGATGTTCCCGGGGAGATTCCGGTGATCCATCAGTATACGGTCCATGAGCTTCTGGAATATGTAACTCATGTGCCGGAAAAAGAGATCAGCTTCATCAGAGAAGCATTTTCTATGAATATGGAGCTTTTGGAGGAAGGGATACATTCCGGCAGGGCAGTGATCACAAAGCAGCTGTTAAAGGAAAATCAGAATCAGATCATATCAGAGGATGCACTGCGCACGGCCCAGCTTTTATGCAATGGTGCGATTGAGGCGCGGGTGCTGGGGCTTAGCCGTCCGGCGATGAGTATTACCGGGAGCGGCGCCCACGGCATTATCGCGACGATGCCGCTGTTTGCGTATTTTCAGGTGAATTACACGGAGGTGGAGGACGTACTTCTCCTTCGGGCAACGGCGTTAAGCTTTTTGATCACGATGTATATTAAGGAGTATTCCGGTAAGCTTTCGGCGTTCTGCGGCTGCGGTATCGCGGCGGGCTGCGGTATGGCATGCGGGCTGGCGTATCTGCGGGGAGCCGCGGGGCGGCAGATCGATATGGTGATCCGCAATATGGCAAGCGGCCTTACGGGGATGATCTGCGACGGCGGCAATCACGGATGCACGATGAAAGGAATAGTGGCTGTGGATGCGGCGTTCCGGGCGGTAGATCTGGCTATGCAGGATGTCAGCATTGGACAGATCCACGGGATCAACGGAATGACACCCGAGGATACGATGAAGCATATGGGACAGATTGCGTCTCCGGGGATGGTGAAGACAGAGGAGACTATTGTAAATATTATAGAACAGAAATAAGACATGGAGTGAACAGGCATGGGAGAGAAGAGAAAAAAGAAAAAAAGCCATCTGGTTTCTAATATTATTCTGGCAGTATCGCTGACTGTATTCTGTGTGGCGGCATTTCAGCTGTTTCGGATAGGCAAGGGCTACCAGGACGGGAGGAAGGACTACAAAGAGATTCAGGAGGCTGCGACAGTAAAGAAGAAGGATAAGAAGAGCGGAGAAGAGAAATTCATTGTAGATTTTGAGAAGCTTTCCAAGAAGAATCAGGATGTCATCGGGTGGATACGGTTTGATCCGGAGCCTTCCGTGATCAATTATCCGATCGTGCAGGGAAAGGATAATCAGGAATACCTTCATAAGACGTTCGCGAAAAATGAAAACGGTCTCGGGGCGATATTTCTTAATGTAGACAACAGCAGTAATTTTAAAGATAAACATTCCATCATATACGGGCACCGCATGAAGGATGGTTCTATGTTCCGGCATATTCAGGATTATGAGAAGAAAGATTTCTGGAAAAAGAATCAGAATTTCTACATCTATACTCCTAATGGGCGTGTGATCACTTACCGCGTCTATGCGGCGGGAGAAGTGGTTGATATGTCGGAAGCTTATGAGACTGATTTCGCGGACGGAAAAGCCTACCAGGCATTTATCGACCAGACGAAGAAAGATGCCCTTTATGAGACAGGGGTTAAGGTGCGCACGGCAGACAAGGTTGTTACGCTGTCCACATGTACGAGCAGCAGTGACAATCACCGCTTTGTCATCCATGGGGTAAAGGAGAAAGAGGAAGTAATCGAAGAATAAGAGTAAAGAGGTGAGTGGGATGGCGGCGTATACATACGAAGTCGGGGACATCGTAACATTGAAAAAGCAGCATCCGTGCGGCAGCAAGGAGTGGGAGATCTTGCGTGTGGGTGCGGATTTCCGGCTGAAATGCTTAGGATGCGGGCACCAGATTATGATCGCCCGCAAACTGGTAGAAAAAAATACGAGAGATTTGCGGAAAAAAGCTTGAAACGGGAATTAGAGTATGTTAACATATCTAATTGTGATACATTGAATTCATACCGTATGTAATTCCGGATACGGTACGGATATCCTTGCTCCCGCAGACAAAGGCGGGAGCCAAAAGACCAGAAGGAGGTGCAAAGGACGACATGAACAAATATGAATTAGCTGTTGTTGTCAATGCAAAAATCGAAGATGACGAGAGAGCTCAGGTAATCGAAAAGGTAAAGGCTTTAGTAGAGCGTTTCGGCGGCCAGATCTCAGATGTCGATGAATGGGGTAAGAAGAGATTAGCTTACGAGATTCAGAAGATGAAAGAAGGATATTATTATTTCATCCACTTCGAAGCTGAGGCAGAGACTCCGGGCGAAATCGAGCAGAGAATTCGCATCATGGACAATGTGCTCAGATATTTATGCGTTAGACAGGAAGCATAAGCAGGAAGCAGAGGTAGAATATGAATAAAGTAATTTTGATGGGACGCTTAACGAGAGACCCGGAAGTAAGATATTCCCAGGGTGACAATTCTATGGCAATTGCGAGGTATACGCTGGCGGTTGACCGCAGATTCAGGCGTAACAACGACGGGGAGCAGACCGCCGATTTCATCGGCTGCGTGGCTTTCGGCAGAAGCGCTGAGTTCGCGGAGAGATATTTCCGTCAGGGGCTTAAGATCGTTGTGACCGGACGTATCCAGACAGGAAGCTATACGAATAAGGACGGCCAGAAGGTGTATACAACAGATGTTGTAGTTGAGGATCAGGAGTTCGCGGAGAGCAAAGCAGTGAGCGATGCCAACGCCGGAGGATTCCGCCAGTCAGCGCCCACACCGGCTCCCGCACCGATGTCCGATGCAGGTGACGGCTTCATGAATATCCCCGACGGGATAGATGAAGAATTACCTTTTAACTGACCTGAACACTTAGCGAGCGCAAGCCGAAGGCACAGCGGGAGGTTAATGTGAAGGTCGTTCTGCTGAGCGGAGGCGAGGCAGAATATCAATAATAATGGTAGGAGGATAGAGAGATGGCTTACGATAAATCAAACCGTCCGGAAGGCGGCTTCAAGAGAAGAGGCGGCGGACGCAGAAGAAAGAAAGTCTGCGTATTCTGCGGCAAGGATAATAATGAGATTGATTACAAGGATGTAGCGAAGTTAAGAAAATATATCTCTGAGAGAGGCAAGATTCTTCCGAGAAGAATCACCGGAAACTGCGCTAAGCATCAGAGAGCGCTTACCGTAGCGATCAAGAGAGCGCGCCACATCGCGTTAATGCCGTACGTTCAGGATTAATGAGCAGGAAAAAGAGGGGTTCTGACAGACAGGGGAATAACCAGTCTGGGGGAAACCTCTTTTTTGTTTGCCGAGGAATACCAGCAGGCAGCTAAAATTCCTTTTGACCCTGACATCATAACATTTTATTATATTTTACATATAATAAAACAGATACCAGTGCAAGGGGTGAATGAACATGGATCAGAGACTGCCTTTTTATATGGTGTACCAGATGCCGGTGTTCGGTGATGATGACAGGATGCTCCGCCGGGATTACACTTATCTGAAAAGTGCGTATCCTGACACGGCAAAACGTCTGCTTCCGTTTATCGAAGAGGAATGTGACCGTCTGGAGTATGATGGGAGCATGATGTTTGACGAGTATCCGGATAAGCTGCAGCTGCGGCTGATGTGCCGGAGAATTTACGATAAGGCCCGGGAAGAGGAAGACAATCCCGGAGAATGGCTTATGGATCTGATACAGGTCATGGCGTTTCAGGAGCTGTGTCAGAGACGCTGCGAGCACAGACATTACCGAAAAAAACTGTACTGATTCCAGTATAGATAAAATTATGAGCAAACGTCATCTGAGCTTGATAACTCATTGTGCGATCACAAAGTTGTCAAACTTCAGATGGCATATAAATCACAAAACAAAACGTGCGTTTGAATCCTTCGGCAGATTTATAGTAGACGGATAGGAAAAGATGTGATAAAATGTCCCATGGGGTTATATATAAGGGGATCTGAATCATGAATAATATCATATTTATCGGAATGCCTGCCGTGGGGAAGAGCACGATAGGCGTCGTTGCAGCGAAATATCTGGGCTATAGTTTTATAGATACAGATCTGCTGATCCAGGAAAAAGAAAAAAAGCTCTTGCGAGAAATCATCGCTCAGGAAGGTTTGGATGGATTTTTAAAAATTGAAGACCGCATTAATGCAGAGGTTCAGGCGGAACGTTCGGTGATCGCTCCGGGTGGAAGTGTTGTGTATTGTGAAAATGCGATGAAACATTATAAAGAGATCGGAACGGTCGTATATTTGAAAGCTTCTTTTGAAACAATAAGTAAGAGACTGGGAAATGCAAAAAAGCGCGGTGTCGTACTTAGGGAGAATCAGTCTCTTGAGGACCTGTATAATGAGCGCACGGTACTCTTTGAAAAATATGCAGATGTTACCATATGTGAGGATGGTATAGGGTTGGAGGATACATTTGAATTAGTGCTGAATACTCTTAAGGATGGTAAATTTATTACGGATTAGTTACACAATTGTAAAAAAGATTTTACAATTATGGATTTTGTGATATAATAACCAAGTATGAATATAGTAATTTACATATCTTACGCTGTAAGATGAGATGGTTTGATATAGAAAAAGTTTATGTCGAGGTGTATGTATGGAGCAGTATATTATAAAAGGCGGACACCCATTGGTAGGAGAAGTTGAGATAGGCGGAGCGAAGAATGCGGCTCTTGCCATTTTAGCGGCAGGTATTATGGCGGATGAAACAGTGCGTATTGATAACCTTCCGGATGTGAATGACATTAACGTTCTTTTGGATGCGATTGCGGGAATCGGTGCAAGTGTTCACCGAGTCGACCGTCATACAGTTACGATTAACGGAAAAGGGATCAGGGATTTCAGCATAGAGTATGATTATATCAAAAAGATCCGGGCGTCTTATTATCTGCTTGGCGCACTGCTTGGAAAGTATAAGCATGCAGAAGTAGCCCTCCCGGGAGGATGCAATATCGGGAGCAGACCCATTGACCAGCATCTTAAGGGCTTTCGTGCACTCGGCGCAGATGTGGATATCGAACACGGCAAGATCATAGCAGAAGCGGACCGCTTGGCGGGTAAACACATTTACTTTGATGTAGTGAGCGTGGGAGCTACGATCAATGTGATGATGGCAGCTACGATGGCAGAAGGACTGACCATCATGGAAAATGTGGCAAAAGAGCCTCATGTTGTTGATGTTGCCAACTTCCTCAACAGTATGGGAGCCAATATCAGGGGCGCAGGTACGGATGTGATCAAGATCCGCGGCGTCAGGAGCCTTCATGGGACTGAGTATTCTGTTATTCCGGACCAGATCGAGGCGGGGACATTTATGTTCGCGGCAGCGGCTACCAGGGGAGATGTGACGGTCCTGAATGTCATACCGAAGCATCTGGAAGCGACGATCGCAAAGCTTCTTGAGATTGGCTGCGAGGTAGAGGAGTTCGACGACGCTGTGCGGGTTGTATCCAAAGGCGGGCTTCGGAGCACACATGTAAAGACCCTTCCCTATCCGGGATTCCCGACAGATATGCAGCCTCAGATCGGTGTGACGTTAGCTCTGTGCAAAGGGACAAGTACGATTACAGAGAGTATCTTTGAGAATCGTTTTAAATATCTGGATGAACTTGCCAGAATGGGCGGAAGTGCCAAGGTTGAAGGTAATTCTGCGACAATTGAGGGCGTGAGAGAATTTTCCGGTGCAAGGGTAAGCGCACCGGACCTCAGGGCAGGCGCGGCGCTCTGTATCGCTGGGCTTGCGGCGGAAGGGATTACGATCGTGGACGACATCGTGTATATCCAGAGAGGCTATGAGCGGTTCGACGAGAAGATGCGCAGTATCGGCGCGGTGATGGAGAAGGTGGAGACAGAGCGCCAGATTCAGAAGTTTAAACTGAAGGTGAGCTAAAGCGGCGAATATGAAACAATCGGCAGTTTGGCCGGCGGGGAATCTTAATATTTTCTCCGTCGGCTTTTAAAAATGGTAAAAATCCTGTATACTGGTATCTGTGAAAGGGGCAGATAGCAATGTACAGGATTTTTATTGTTGAGGATGATATGACGATCGCAGGGGGGCTTGCGAAGCATCTGGGGAGATGGGGCTACGAGGCGGATTATGCCAGGGACTTTAAAAATGTGGTGGAGCAGTTCATCAGGTTCGATCCCCAGCTTGTGATTCTTGACATTATGCTGCCGTTTTTCAATGGTTTCCACTGGTGCCAGGAGATACGGAAACTCTCCAGGGCGCCGATCATCTTTCTTACGTCTGCCAGCGACAATATGAACATCGTCATGGCGATGAATATGGGCGGCGACGATTTTATCGAGAAGCCCTTTGACTTAAATGTAGTAACGGCGAAGGTGCAGGCGGTTCTGAGGCGGGCATACGCCTTCCAGGGCGCGGTGGAAGTGATCGAGTGCCGGGGGATGGTCTTAAAGCTCAGTGATGCCACGGTGAACGTTAAGGGGCAGGAAAAGGAGCTTACGAAAAATGAGTTCCGTATCCTGCGCCTTTTGATGGAAAAGGCAGGGCATATCGTCTCACGGGATGAGATCATCAAAAATCTGTGGGAGAGTGATGAATTTGTCGATGACAATACGCTGACGGTGAACGTCACAAGACTTCGGAAAAAGCTTGACGCTCTGGGGGCGGCGGACAGGATAAAGACGAAGAAAGGGATAGGGTATATCATAGAATGAGCGGAGGGAAAGATCGGAGAGGGAATCAGCAGATAGCCGGGACAATATCTTTTCTGGATAGTTTTCTGAGGGAGAATCTGGCAGAGATAATCATGTATATCGGATTCCTGTTTATCTTCCCGGGAATCCTTTACTTTTATAATGTCCGTACAGACGCGGTGAGGTATGCCTCCCTTCTTGCGTTTGTCTGGTTCCTTATCTGGGAGGGTTCAAGATTTTTAAAGGCGAAAAGGCGTCACGAGGAGCTTCTTGAGATGGAGAGAAAGGCATCGGCGGAGCTTTTGGGGCTTCCGGAGGCGAAAACGGTTATCGAGAAGGACTACCAGAGGATTCTTGAGAAAATTTACCACGATAAGGTGGAGATGGAATCTGCCGGCAGGGAGTTCCGACGCGAGACGGCGGATTATTACGGCATGTGGGTGCACCAGATCAAGACGCCCATAGCGGCTCTTGGGGTGCTATTGCAGTCGGGCATTATGACGGACGGAACAGACAGCGACAGTACAGACGGAACAGACAGCGGCAGCTCGGCGGAAGAAAGACTTTTTAGCCTTACCAGGGAGATGAAGCAGGAGCTTTTTAAGATCGAACAGTATGTGGAGATGGTACTAGCCTATCTGCGCTCGTCGGATATGACATCGGATTTCCGGTTCGGACAGTATGACCTTGACGGTATCATCCGGCAGGCGGTGAAAAAATATTCCCAGATGTTTATCCTGCAAAAGGTAAAGCTTGATTATAAGCCGGTAAAAAGGACGGTGGTCACGGATGAAAAGTGGCTGGCCTTTGTGATCGAGCAGCTTTTGTCCAATTCGCTGAAATACTGCCAGGGGGCAGAGCGCAGCATATCCATCTACATGGAAGGGGAATGTCTGGTGATCGAGGACACGGGGATCGGGATCTGGGCGGAGGATCTGCCGAGAGTGTTCGAGAAAGGATTTACCGGATATAATGGGAGAGAGCATAAGAAGTCAACCGGGATCGGGCTGTATCTTTGCAGGACAGTTATGGATAAACTGGGGCATGGGATATGGCTTGAATCAGAAGCAGGAAAAGGGACAAAGGCGTATCTGGATCTTGGACGGGAGGGAAAAAAAGCCTATGTATGAGAAAAAGTTTTCCATGACGCAGGAAGAGAATATTTTCTGGGCGAAGCGGAATCTGGTGGATTATATCTGGAAGAGCGCGAACCTGGAAGGGATCGCGGTCACATTTCCAGAGACGCAGACGATTGTGGAGGGCGTCAGCGTGCAGGGGAAAAGTATCGACGATATCAACAATATCGTACAGATGAAGTGTGGGTGGCAGAGGCTTTTCGAGACGGTCAATGAGGAACTTACGCTGGAGTATGTAAAGGGGCTGCACCGGGAGCTTGGAAAGATGACGGTTATCAATGCGGGAGCGTTGCGGTTAGATGAAGTGCGGATCGCGGGCAGCAGTTATATCCCGCCTGTGCCGGATGAAGCGCAGACAGAGAAAGAGGTGCGCGGACTGCTTTCCGGCGATAAGGAGTGGACAGAAAAAGCGCTGGATGTGATGCTGTATTTTACAAAGCGGCAGCTTTTTTATGACGGGAACAAGCGTATCGCGATGATGGCGGCGAATAAGGTATTGATCGAGCACGGATGCGGCATACTGACGGTAGGGCAGGAAAACCTGCAGGAGTTCTTTACGCTGTTAGTGGGATATTATGAGAGGGAGGAAGAAAGGGAGAGGCTTAAAAAGTTTTTGTATGGGTGCCTGGATGGGTTTAAGAACCTTACAAACATGTAAGTTTTATCAGGGAAAATGTAATCTTATCCGATGGATATACATTTTCTCTTTTTTTATAATAGAATCAGAAAATGAAATGGAAAGGACGGTACAGCATATGGCACTGTTAGACGTAAAAAATGTGAGAAAGATATATACAGCCCGCTTCGGCGGCAATCAGGTGGAGGCGCTTAAGGACGTGAATTTTTCCGTGGAGCCGAGAGAGTACGTGGCGATCATGGGGGAGTCCGGCTCGGGAAAGACGACGCTCCTCAATATACTGGCGGCGCTAGATAAGCCAAGCGGCGGCAAGGTGCTCCTCAAGGGGCGGGACTTAGCGCACGTGAAGGAGCGGGAATTGGCGGCGTTTCGGAGGCAGAACCTGGGGTTCGTGTTTCAGGACTTTAATCTTCTGGATACGTTTTCTCTCAAGGACAATATCTTCCTTCCGCTGGTACTATCTGGAAAGAAGTACGGCGAGATGGAAAAGCGGCTTGCGCCGATCGCAGAGACGCTTGGCATCGAAGAACTTTTGGAAAAATATCCGTATGAGGTGTCCGGCGGGCAGAAGCAGCGGGCGGCGGTAGCGAGAGCGCTGATCACGAAGCCGCAGCTTGTCCTGGCGGATGAGCCGACGGGGGCGCTTGATTCGAGAGCGTCAGACGAGCTTTTGCGGCTGTTCGCGCGGATTCACGAGGACGGGCAGACGATCCTCATGGTCACCCACAGCGTAAAGGCGGCCAGCAGCGCGGACCGGATCCTGTTCATCAAGGACGGCGAGGTGTTCCACCAGCTCTACCGGGGAAATCTTTCTAATGAGCAGATGTACCAGAAGATTTCCGACACATTGACAGTGCTGACAACAGGAGGTGTAAAGCATGAGTAGCTCTATATATTCAAGACTTGCGGTGGTTAACCTTAAAAATAACCGGAAAGCCTATGTTCCCTATATTCTCACGGCGGTCCTTACGGTGATGATGTATTATATGATCGACGCCCTTTCAAGGAACAGCAGCGTGGGGTGGGAGGACGTAAAGCTGATCCTTTCTTACGCGGCGGTGGTCGTCCAGATATTTTCCGTCATTTTTTTATTCTACACCAACAGCTTCCTGATGAAGCGCAGGAAAAAGGAAGTGGGCATGTACAATATCCTTGGCATGGGAAAGGCCCACATTGCGAAGATGTTCCTGGTGGAGACGTTCATCACCGCGTCTGTGAGCATCGGCGTGGGGGTAGCCGGTGGCGTCCTGTTCTCAAAGCTGTCATGGCTTATGCTCCTTAAGATCCTGCACTACGAGGTGAACATGGATTTTGCCGTATCGGGAGCATCGGTGATCCGCACGCTGGTTCTTTTTGCCGTTATCTTCTCGCTGACGCTTGCCTACAATCTGTGGCAGATCAAGCTGGCGAACCCGGTAGAACTTCTCCGGGGCGGCAATGAGGGTGAGCGGGAGCCGAAGACGAAATGGGTCCTGGCGGCAGCAGGATTTCTCCTGGCAGGTTACGGCTACTATGTGGCGCTGACGACGGAATCGCCGCTGAAAGCGATCCAGCTATTCTTCGTGGCGGTGGTGTGCGTAATCCTCGGTACTTACGCCCTGTTTGCGGCAGGCAGTATCGCGTTGCTGAAAATACTGAAAAAGAACAGGAACTTTTACTATCAGGCAAAACATTTTACCGCAGTATCGGGCATGATCTACCGCATGAAGCAGAACGCGGTGGGGCTTGCCAATATCTGTATCTTAAGCACTATGGTGCTTGTGATGATCTCCGCCACTATATGCATGTATATGGGGATGGACGATATTTTGATGACCCGTTATCCCAGGGAGTTCGAGGTAACGTCCTTCCAGCCGGATAAGGATAAGGAAGAAAAGATTCTGTCTGTCATCAGGGAGGAAGTAAAGAAGGCGGGCGCCTTGGAGAAGGATCTGATGGCGTACCATTTTGGGGGAGTGGCAGCAGTCCGCAAGGGAAATACGTTCGTCACCGCGATGGACGAGGATGTATACAGCGGCGAGGAGAATATCTACGAACTGATCATGATCCCGGCAGAGGATTATAATGCGCTGGAAGGGAAGGAGATAAGCCTTGGCGAGGGAGAAGTGCTTTTGTACAACCCGGACGCGGGCGCAGAGAAGTTTGGGGATACAGTTCAGATTGCGGGAACTTCCTATGATGTGGTGGGGGAACCGGACTCATTTTCCCTGGAGGAAAAGAATGATTCCCGGATCGTGGGCGGCTATTACGTGATCATGAAAGACGAAGCGCAGATCCAGAAGTTTTTGGATATAGCTTTTGAGAGGCTGAGCCAGGAGTATGACCAGCTTGACGCGATGAAAGTGCAGTATAAAGTGTGTCTTGACTTAGAGGGCACGAAAGAGGACTGCCGGGCGGCGGAGGCGGCCATCAAGAAGCGCATCAAGAAAGAGATATCGGGAGTTTACTGCGACGGGCGCGAGATCGAGCAGGAAAGCTTTTATTCCGTGTACGGCGGGCTGTTTTTCATCGGGCTGTATCTTGGATTTTTGTTCTTGATGGCGACAGTGCTGATCATCTACTACAAGCAGATCTCGGAAGGGTACGACGACAGGGAGCGTTATCAGATCATGCAGAAGGTTGGCATGAGCAAAAAGGAAGTTCGCCGGTCCATCCGCAGCCAGGTATTGATGGTGTTCTTCCTGCCCCTCCTGGCGGCGGTGATCCATATCGCGGCGGCGTTCAAGGTGATCACAAAGCTTCTGGCAGTCCTCAATATGGTAAATGTACCTTTGTTTCTTATCTGTACGATCGCTACAGTGGCGGTGTTCGCTGTGTTCTATGCGGCAGTGTTCGGGGTGACGGCGAGGGAGTATTACCGGATCGTGGGGTAGATAAAAGGTTATGATTTCCGATAAGGTATACCCCCAGGGCATCCCATAATCCATGCCCCATGAGGGGCGGGCGGACTTCGTCCGATAAGGTATACCCCCAGGGCATCCCACAATCCATGCCCCCTGAGGGGCGGCCGGACTTTGTCTGATGAGGTATACCCCCAGGGCATCCCACAATCCATGCCCCATGAGGGGCGGCCGGACTTCGTCCGTTAAGGTATACAAATCTTTGTGGATGGGTTATAATTAA
>CATLEM010000050.1 GCA_949916155.1 uncultured Dorea sp. | reverse complement strand
ATCCACGGCCGCTTCATCTTTATAGACCGCCCATGACACACCTTCTATTATCTGGTGGTCCTTCTGCACCTCAGCCAAAACAGATTGTCCTTCATAAATTGAAAGATAGCGGTTCTCTGCATCCCACTGTTCAAGACGCTCATCCCCTACAGGATACATCTCAAACCATAAACTTGAAGTTTCCCCGCTCAGATCCCCATCCGGTTCGCCGTCAGCATCCGGCGTCCCTTCATCTGTTCCTGCGTCTTGTAGCTCAGCAGATTCCACAGAACCAGCAGAATCTTTCGTCTGCTCTGCACCGTTATCCTCTGCTCCCGTTCCTTCCTCATCGTTTTCCGCAGGCTGACCTTCATCCTTTGTGATCTGGCTTTCCCCTTCGGAAGACTGTCCTTCATCCTTTATCTCCTGGCTGTCTTGTTTCTCAGCCTGGGTGGCCCCGGCATGTGCATCTTCCTTACCCGCGCTCTCAGCTCCCTGCGCTTCCTGCGCATAGACAGCAAACGAACCGTCGCTGAACACCATGCCAAGAACCAGCATCCATGCCGCCAGAGACTTCCATAACCTTTTTTTCTTCATCCCTTTTCTCCTTTTCTATAATTTTTCCCCTGCACTAATTAAATATAAGTATATTATACCCCACCTCACTTATTTGTCAATCTATGGAACAATTTCATATAAAATCTGCTTCCATCAATGTTATCATTTCACCTTTACTTTTTTCTTTGAAGACCAGCCTGAATAATATTTTTTACCGCTCACTGTCTTATATGTCCTGATCTGAACATAGTATTTCTTTTTCGAACTGAGCTTCGTAATCTTCTTTGCCGTCTTCTTATTTGATTTGACTAATACTGTTTTCGCACCCTGCATTGAAGATTTTTTCGAATATCGTATCTGATATCCGCTCACCTGCTGTGTCTGCTTCTTCCACTTAACCGTCAGCGATTTTCTGGATGGCGTCACTTTCGAAAGCTTCGTCTTCGGAGGATTAATTGTAAAGTTTACCGTTACATTCCCGGAATAATTTCCTTTTCCGGATACGGTGATTCCATAAATTCCTACATTCTTTCTGTTCCCTGTATAACTCACCAGATAATCTCTGTTAGAAACAAGCCCGTCCCCCGCACGATTCCTTACGGTAATTCCAGGAGTAACCACACGTTTATTATAGGTAAAGGCACTGGATGAAAGCATTACATTTGATCCCGAAAGTTCTTGAGGGCTTACTGCGAAATTTTTCACAATATTGCCGGAATAATTTCCCATACCATTTACTGCAACACTGTATGTTCCCACATTTTCCCGTCCTGCAGCATAAATAACCTGATAATCTTTATCCTGCGCCAGTCTGCCGCCTTCGCTATCGGTTACTATGAGTTCCGGAGTATTTGCTTTGCCGCTGTATACATAATTATTTTTTGATAAATTCACATCCGAATCCGAAAGTTTTCGCGGACTGATGACGAATCCCTGTTCATAGATCCCGCCGTAATCTCCAACTCCCTCCAAACGGATCTTCCCGGTTCCCGCATTGATATTATCTTCATAAGTAACTGTGTAATCTTTGCCCGCTGCTAACTGTATATCTCCATCCGTCACTGAAACTTCCGGTTCAAACGCATTGCCTGTATATACATATTCTTCGCAGAATATTTCAATCTTCCTTGCGGCAATATTTCTTTTTGCCACCTCGCCGGTTGCTATGTCCCAAGGTATCCATTCTATTGTGCCGCCGTAATCTTCCAACCGATCTAACGTCCATGTAGAATCACTCGCAGGATAATATGCTCTTGCCGTGACATCTGTAAATGCATCGCCCGCTATTTCCGGCGCATTGCCGTAAAAATAAATCTCCGACAAGTCAGCACAATAAGCAAACGCCTCTCTTCCTATTGACCTGACTCCTGCTTTAATTTCAATTTCTGTCAGATCACTTTCCATATATTCACCGTCAGCAATCTCTGTCTGCCCCTCGGATGCCTGCGGCTTAATCGTAAATTCTACTTCCTTGTATCCAATATAATTACCGCCGCTTGCAAATACGGAAGCTGTTGCTTTCCCGGGATTTATATTGTTTCTGTAAAATACAACATACTCATTTTCCTGCAGCTTCTCCCCGTTGTAATAAACCGTTATCTCCGGTTCTTTTGCCTGTCCATTGTACACATATGTTTTTTTCGAAAGCGTTATGCTGCACTCCGACAGATCGACGGAATTCTCTTCAGCGGACAATATGGTAATTTTGACCTTCTTTTCAACCTTTTTATAGTTTTCGTTTTCAGGCACTGTCACGGTAATATAAGTTGTTCCCGGTGAAATACCTGATACCTTTCCCGATTCCGATACGGATACTATACCTTCATCGTCCGAGCTGAATAAAACCCCTTCTGCGCTGGTACGAATCGATAATTTTACTGACTGACCTACCTTAATCTCTTCCTTGGAGATGCTGCACTGAAGATCCGGCACGCCTTTCTTCACCGTCAATGTCACCATCTTTTCCGTTCTTCTATATGCTGCCGTCGCAGAAGCCGTAACTTTAATCTGTACTGTGCCGGTTCCTTTTATCGTCACCTCTCCCTGTTCAGAAACAGAAGCGATCTCTTCATTGTCAGACCGATACGACAGCGTTCCATTACCAACTGTCAATTTTGCATCAATGATGAACTTTTCATCCCCGAATTCTTTTACGTAGCTGTCTTGCCCGCTGATTTCCTGTTCTTTCTTTTCATTTCCGACCGTTACGGTACAAGCTGCTTTTACACCGCTTCCATCCTGTGCCGCCGCTTCGATGACAGCCGTACCGGCTGCTATAGCGGTAACATTCCCGCTCTGGTCAACTGACGCAATTGTTTCATCGGAGCTTGTCCATTTTACAGATTTGTCCGCAGCATCATCAGGCAGCACGGCAGCTGTTAATTTTGCGGTTTCACCTGTCTCAAGAGACAGTTCACGTTCACTGAGTGTGATATCCGTAACAGAAACTTCCTCACCCTCTTTTTTGATTTTAATCTTCGTTCCTGATATCTCACTGTCATTTGCATTCTCTGCAACTGCATATGCGTAAATAACCGCATCCTTATCAACTGTAACTGGAGATGAATAAATCTGATATGATTCCGTTTCGTGATAATATATCTCCTGTTCTTCCGACGGAATATTTTCCATACTGTAATAGATTGTTGCTTTCGGCGTCTCACTGGATATAAACACCTTTTGCTTATCGCTGTACACACCTGAAGCCACGCTAAATTCCGGTTCCTTTGCGGTCTCCTTGTATTTTGCCACAGGCTGTATCGTCAGATCACCCGTTACATAACCTTCCGCACCATTGCTGTCCCATCCTGAGAAGACTCTCAGCTTATCCGGAGCGTCCAGATCCTCCGGTACCTTTGCTTTCTCACCGTATGCAACTTGCTGTTCACTGATGACGTCGCCATTCCAGTCAACAAAAGTGACCACATATTCCGTATCAATATAAGCGGCCGTTACGATCATATTTTGAGTAACCGCGGAGACTTCCTTCTTATCCTGATCAACCCATTTGTCAAACTTCTGCCCGGCTTTTACCGGAGTCTCATCAAACGATAATCTGTCCCCATATGCGAACTGTTTCACACCGACGTCTGTATTATCCCAGTCGATAAAGATAACTGTATAGATCTGTTTCCTGTATTGCGGCATCACGATCATGTTGGAATGAACGTTTTTCAGTCCTGTATCCCATCCGACAAATTCATAGCCTTCTTTTTCCGGAGCATCCGGCGCCGCAGCGCTTCCGCCGTCCACTACATTCTGCTGGCTGACCGTATTGCCCTCTTCATCGGTAAATTCTACAGAATACACCCTCTTCGGCGCTTCGATCGCTCCGATATTCATGTAATTCGTAGAACCTTCAATTCCCAGTGTCACGACAAAATCACCCGTCTCGGCAGACGGTTCCTCTCTGGGAATAAAGGTAAAGCTGTAGTTACCATCCTCATCAATAGTAGTCTGTCCGGCATACTCGATCTGACTAGCTGTCGGATCTTCATTTTTCCCTTTATAGACTAACAGCGTAGCTTTTTTATTGCCTGCCCCTTCTACTTTTCCTTTTATTGTCCTCTCTGTGCCCTGAATATCTTCCAGTGTCGATGTTGTTTCAAAAATGGCTGAGGCTCCTTCTTTATTTATATCCGCACGGTACCACGAATTTTCTCCTATCCCGTTGTATACCACGATTCCGTCTTCCACTGTAGTGTGTGCTTTCAGTTCGGAAAATGACTTATTATATTCCCATTCTCCCGGATAATCCTGACTGTCTGCATATGCACTGGTATAAGTATAGATCGTTTTTCCGTTATTTAAATTCTGGTATTTATACCTCTTATAATTATAACAGGGAACTTCCGTCGAAGTGCTTTTAAACCTGTATGCCGTACGCGTCTCTACTTTTCTGCTGTCGCTGGCTGCCACGGCCGTTCCCTGCCAGTTGCTGTAATTGGCCTGCCAGTATGTATAGTCATAATATTCCTGTCTCGTCCTGCACCGATACAGCGTTTGTGTCGGCTGTCCGGTACCTCCCTGTCCGTTCGATTTCCCGTCAAACTCAAAATACCAGTACTTATTCTTCCAGTTAATTCTCCCTTTTGCCGAATCCATCTTCGTATATCCCGGCCCGTAAGCCGTACCCTTACAGGTCCCCCAGTCTTCCTCCCAGTACATACCGTTTCTTCCGCACTTAGAGCAACTGCCGGAATAAGGATCTCTTCTTCCGCAAGACGGACATACAAATGCATAATATCTATAGCCGGTACATGTTTCTACCTGCGTTAAAGCGTTCCCATAAAGCGGAGTTGTCCAAAATTGTGTCCAGGCACCATAGCTAGTATATGTTCCCGTTGCTTTTACACTATCGTAGACATAGCCTGCCGGAGTACCTGGTTTCGACGCTGACCTGATTACTTTCCGGTCTTTGTATCTGTACTCCGTTCTGGATTCCGTAATGTACTCTTCCCCGGGAGCAGGATTCGCACTCCAGTCTGACCATGATTTTCCTGTATCAATCTTCCCTGATACGGCCTTTGATTTCGGAGTCCCGGTAGTATTGTCGTCAACGACACCTACCAGAGATACTTCTACCGTTGACGCTACCCCCGAATATAACACAAATATATCTTTTTTCAGTTCTCCGGATGACGGCAGGCTGATAGCATCTGTTTCAGAGGCTACCATTTTACCGCCTTTTGTCTTCAACGTCGTTACAATCTTACCCTTTGTAAATGTATTCGGAAAATTCGACATTACAATAGCGATATCATAACCTGTCGCCTCGTCATTGCGTTTGGCGGAAACGATCTTCGTAACAATAGGAAGATCCACATTCTCCCACACATAAACGGCTTTAATGGTAAGCGTATTTTTTACGCATTTATAATCATCCGTGCTCCATCCGGCGAAAATATATCCATCTTTTACCGGTACTTCCGTCGGGGCCGATGCTGCTTTTCCATGCTCTACCCGTTGGGCTTTTCCTATCGTATTGCCCGCATAATCAGTAAAAGTAACGGAATACGTATTGATTTTATACTGTGCTGTAATCGTCGTATCCCCTTTTAAGCTCTTCCCTTCACTATTCCATCCTTCAAAGGTATAGCCCTCTCTTGCCGGCGCAGCTGGTTTTGTGCTGTTGCCTCCCCACTTGACGCTCTGAGTACTCAGCAGTGCCCCATCCCAGTCAACATACTTTACCGTAATGTTTTTGTGAACGATTCCATTTCCGGAAGTTTTAGACGGACTGGTACCTGCAGAATTCTGAGCGGCAACGACAACCTGATAAGTTCCCGGGTTAGAAACTGAAAAGGAAGCGCTGTTCCCGCCGACAGTTTTCTTCTGGTTATATGCACTATTAGTAGTGCATACGAGACTCACTTGATAACCTGTAGCCCCTGATACCGCCGGCCAGGTGGCGGTAATCGCATCGCCGATACCCACGCCGCTGCTGCTTAATGATACATACGACGGCGTATTTGGCTTTACATTCAGTGAATCGATATACGTTTCATTGCCTGGATTCAGGAAGTTGTCATAAAAACATCCTCTAGATATGGCAAAGTGAAGATGCGGACCAGATGCATTCCCTGTTTGGCCGACCTTTCCGACCTGCTGCCCCATCTTAACATACGCCCCGTGATACACATTAGCTGGAATACTTCCGCTCTGCATGTGCGCATACTGGTAAAACCTTCCGTCATCCCCGCGTATTACAATTCCGGTCCCAAACCCGTAACAGCACCTTGGACAACCGTTTTCCCAATGATAAGTATTGTGTGAACATTTAAATATCTGTGTTACCGTTCCGGAAGTTGCCGCCACCACGGCTGCTCCATTAATAGATGCGTCCCAATAATCGATTCCCATATGAGGGCGTTGGGGATCAGTTGAAAATCCCCGCGATTTACCCGTATGGCCTGGTACTGGTCTCAGCAACGGACCTGCCGCATGAACCGGGATCTCCATTTCAAATGCTCCCATTCCTACAATAAATATTGCAAGAATCAACATAATTTTCATTTTGAGTATTTTTTTCATTTTCATATTCATTCTCCTTTTCTATCTATTTTACAGCTAAAAAACATGTTTATTTTCCTTGGACATGCCGCCAGATACTCTATAAAATCCCTCCCTATAATTTAATAATTTCATTATACCCCCCCCCCTATGCTTTTTGTCAATCTTTGGAACAATTTATTAAAAAGCCGGCTCTTCTTCCTGAAGATAACCGGCTTTCACACTCCTACTTGTCAATCATTCTTTTATTTCAGCTCTATCTCGACCAATTCCTCCGGCGGCAGTGCCTTGGAGGATGCCTTTACAAAGTCCTTGATCTTCTTCTGCGCACTCTGAATCGGGATATTGGTTCCTGCACCGGCGACGCACCCGCCGGGACACCCCATCCCCTCGATCAGACATCCGTTCATCCGCCCTGCCTTCGCAAGGGAAAGTACTTTCTTACAGTCTGCAAGTCCTTCCGCATGCTCGATATTTACCGCCACGCCTGGATAATACTCCTTCACGCACCGCTCGATGGCGTCTGCGACTCCTCCTGCAACGGCATAGCCGCGGCCTGCCCCCGTCGCATTATGGAACGAAGATTCTGCCGCGTATTTTTCAAGGTCAATGTCTTTTGCGTCGAACATCGCCTGCAGCTCTTCAAAGGTCACAACAAAGTCCACATCACTGCGAACCGTCCTTCTCATGGCTTCCAGCTTCTTTGCTGCGCACGGCCCGATAAATACCACTCTCGCATTGGGATGCTCCTGCTTGATGGTACGGGCTGTGGCAACCATCGGCGTAAGCTCCTGGGAAACCTGATCCACCATATCCGGGAAATATTTCTTTGCAAGCATCGCCCATGACGGACAACAGGAAGTCAGAAGGAACGGCAGCTCTCCCGTCGTCACTTTATTGACATAATGATGTGCCTCCGCAATTGCGCCGATATCCGCACCGAGAGCAACCTCATAAACTTCAGAAAAACCAAGCTCATGCAGGGCGGCTTTCAGATTCCTGGGCGTGATATTATCGCCGAACTGTCCGACAAATGCCGGTGCGATCTCTGCGATAACCTCGTCCCCTTTCATCAGGGCATGGGCAAGCTGGAAGATCTGGGATTTGTCCGAAATTGCGCCGAACGGACAGTTTACCATACACATCCCGCAGGATACGCATTTGTCATTGTTAATATACGCCCGGCCCCTGGAATCATTTTCAATGGCGCCGACGCCGCAGGCTCCTGCGCACGGGCGCTGCTTTCTGGAGATCGCGTCATAGGGGCAGGCGGATTTACATTTTCCGCATTTGATACATTTTTCCTGATCTATATGTGACTTTCCATTTACAAATGAGATGGCTCCCTTCGGGCATACTTCCATACAAGGATGCGCAAGACAGCCTTTGCATACATTGGTAACCTCATAGCCTCTTTCCTCGCAGGCCATACATGCTGACGGGATAACCTGCATAAGCGGCGGCTCATAATATTTATCCGAGATATTACTTGCCTCAAGCCCGGCTGTAAGAGGAGTCGGCTTATTCTCCGGACGGAGCGATAAGCCCATCGCCAGCCTAAGCCGCTCGCGCACGACTGCGCGGGCCCGGTAGATACTGTCCCTGTACTGGGTATCCTCATCCACCATCCGGTACGGTATCGCTTCCATCTCCTCACGGAGATTCTCATCCTCTACCGTAAAGCCTAATCTTGCCACTTCTTCAAATACCTGTCTGCGGATCTTCCGAACCGTAGTATCCAATCCTCTGATCATAAGATACTTTCCTCCTTAATGCTCGTTTTTCTCCTATTGCTCAATAATTTCCGCCATCCCTTTTACAAAAGGATGATCCCATGCTCCCTGCACGTCTCTCTCATCTCCTCCGGCCAGAGGCTCGCCTGCACCTCTCCCACATGGGCGCGGTCCAAAAGGAGCATACAGAGCCTGGACTGCCCGATCCCGCCGCCGATGGTGTAGGGAAGCTCCCCGTCAAGCAGCATCCGGTGATACGGCAAATCCTTCCTGTCCTGGCAACCGGCTTTCTCAAGCTGCTCAGACAGCGACTTTTCGTCTACCCGGATACCCATACTGGAGATCTCTAACGCGCAGCCAAGGGTCTCAAACCAAAACAGGATATCCCCGTTAAGCTGCCAGTCGTCGTAGTCCGGCGCACGCCCGTCGTGAGGCTCACCACTTTTCAGTTTCTCCCCGATCTTCATGATGAATACGCACCCGTACTCCTTTGTGATCAGGTTCTCCCGCTCCTTCGGCGTCTTGTCCGGATACCGCTCCTCCAGCTCCTCGGACGTGATAAAGGTCACCTCGTCCGGCAGCCGTTTTACCGCCTGGGGATACTTATACCACACCTCATGCTCCATATGCTTGATGATCTTGAAGATATTCCTGACCGTCGCTTCCAGCGTCTCAAGGGTCCTCTCTTCCTTTGTAATCACTTTCTCCCAGTCCCACTGGTCCACATAGCAGGAGTGGAGGTTGTCAAGCTCCTCGTCCCGGCGGATGGCGTTCATGTTCGTGTAAAGCCCTTCTCCCGGCTTGAACCCATAGCGCTTAAGTGCCATCCTCTTCCATTTGGCAAGCGACTGCACCACCTCGATCTCCTCGCCGGGAAGCCCCGCGATATCAAAGCCCACCGGCCGCTCCACGCCGTTTAAGTTGTCGTTAAGGCCGCTTTTCTTCTCCACAAAAAGCGGCGCCGAGATCCTCTCCAAGTTCATCTCCTTTCCAAATTCCTTCTGGAACGTGTCCCTGATATACTTGATCGCCTCCTGCGTTTCCCGCACACTCAGGCGCGGATCGTACTTTTCCGGTAAAATCAAACTCATCTTTTCCTTCTCCTTTTTATTCTCTTCCAAACATTTTCTTCGCGAAATACACTGACTGCATCGCGTCCTTCCCATAAAAGTCCGCCCCGATCATATCCGCGTATTCCTGGTTGAGCACCGCGCCGCCCACCATGACCTTGCAGTCCGGCTTCTCTCTCCTTAACAGTCTGATGGTATCTTCCATGCTCGCCACTGTCGTGGTCATCAGGGCGCTTAAGCCTACCAGCTTTACGTCCTCCCTGACTGCCGCCTCAAGCACAGCCTGGGGCGCTACATCCTTCCCCAGATCGATCACATCGAAGCTGTAGTTTTCCAACAGTACCTTGACGATATTCTTTCCGATGTCGTGGATGTCCCCTTTCACCGTCGCCAGGATCACCTTATCTTTCTTCCCGGCGTCCCCGCCGCTTTCAGAAAGCTCCTCTTTCAGCACGGCAAATGCGATCTTCGCCGCGTCCGCGCTCATTAAAAGCTGCGGCAGGAATACCGTCCCCTTCTCAAAGCCTTTCCCCACCTCGTCAAGGGCGGGGATCATCTCCGCATTGATGATGGAAAGGGCATCCTTTGTCTTCACCATCTCCCTGGCTGCGTGGTGCGCCTCCTCCTTAAGCCCTTTGAGGATCGCCTCCTTAAGGGTAAGATCAGCGCCCCTTTGCCCGGGAGTCTCCGGCTTCTGCCCGGCGTAGCGGCGGATGTAAGCCTCGCAGTTTTCATCATAATTCATCAGCGCGCAGTAGGAATCGTAAGCGCGCGTCATCTCCTCCGACAGTGGGTTGATGATCCCGGCGCTTAAGCCAGTTTGCATAGCCATCGTATAGAAGGCGGCATTGACCGCGCTCCGGCAGGGAAGCCCAAAGGAAATATTGGATACGCCCAGCACGGTGCGCACCCCGTACCGCTCCCTTACAAGCCCTAACGCCTCCAGGGTCGTCTTCGCCCCGTCGGGATCAGAGCTTATGGTCATGGCAAGCACGTCGATGACGATGTCCTTCCTGTCGATCCCGTATTTAGCCGCCTCCCCGATGATCTTTCCGGCTACCCGGGCGCGCCCTTCGCCCGTAATGGGGATGCCGTCCTCATCAATGGTCAGGCCAACCACCACGCCGCCGTATTTTTGGATCAGGGGAAAGACCTTATCCATCTCCTCTTTCTTGCCGTTCACCGAATTGACCATGGGCTTTCCGTTGTAAATGCGCATGGCGGCCTCCAGCGCCTCCCCGTCTACCGTGTCGATCTGCAGCGGAAGGCTCGTCACGCTCTGAAGCTCCTTTACAACCTCCACCATCACCGCCCGCTCATCGATATCCGGCAGGCCCACATTAACATCCAGGATATGCGCCCCATTGTCCTGCTGGCGGATGCCTTCTTTTAAGATATAGTCCAGGTCGTGGTCTTTTAATGCCTGTTTAAACCTTTTCTTCCCGGTAGGGTTGATGCGCTCGCCGATGATGACCGGCTTCTCCCCAAAAAATACGGCTTTTCCGTAGGAGGACACGATGGTGTGGCTTTTCTTTTCCGGCGGTACGCACGCGGGGTAAAGCTCCATCTCCTTCACCTGGCGCACCATCTCCCGGATATGTTCCGGCGTCGTGCCGCAGCACCCGCCCACAAGGCACGCGCCCTTCTCTACGATCTTTGTCATTACTTCCGCGAATTCCTCCGGCCGCACATCGTAATACACCTCGCCATTTCGCTGCTTCGGAAGTCCGGCGTTGGGCTTTACGATGACCGGGACGCTGGCTAGTTTTATAATCTCCTCTAAAACCGGAAGCATCTGCTCCGGCCCCATGCCGCAGTTTATCCCCAGTGCGTCCACCCGGAGTCCCTCAAGCATGGCCACCACCGACGGTACGTCCCCGCCGGTGAGGAGTTTCCCCTTCTCGTCAAAGATCATCGTGGCAAATACCGGCAGATCCGTATTCTCCTTCGCAGCCAGCACCGCCGCTTTCACCTCATATGTATCGCTCATGGTCTCGATGTGGATCAGGTCCGCCCCTGCCTTCTCACCGGCCGCCGCCACTTCTTTGAACGCCGCGTAAGCATCCTCAAAGCTTAAATCCCCCATGGGCGTTAACAATTTCCCCGTAGGGCCGATGTCAAGCCCGGCGTAAGCCTCCCTGCCGTCTGTGACGCCAAGCCTTGCCGCTTTCTTTACATTCGCCACCGCCGCGCACACGATATCTTTAAGGTCATAGTCTGTATTGTGGAATTTCAGCGCATTTGCCCCAAAAGTATTGGTCAGCACGATATCGCTGCCCGCCTCATAGTACCGGCGGTGGATGGCGACCATCTCCTCCGGGCGCTCAAGGTTCCACACCTCCGGCAGCTCACCGGGCTTAAGCCCCTTCTCCTGAAGGAGCGTCCCCGTCCCGCCGTCAAAAAATAAAAGTTCCTTTCCAAGCCGTTCTGCTAACATAGATCTATAGCTCCTTTTTTTCTATTGCCCTACTAACTGTCCCGCCGGTACGCGCAGTCTGTCTTTTCACACCCTTCGCACCCCTCTGCGGGGCAGTCTGCCTGCTCTCTGCTGAGGCCGATCAGCGCCGTCACGGACTTAGTTGGCGTAAGCATGCTGCTCTCCGTCATCGTAAGCCCGATCCGCTTAGCCGCATCTGTCGCCGCCAGGATCTCCCGCTGGTGAAGAATGGAAAAATCCCCGTACCCCGGGCTGAACCTGGGTCTTAGGTAGTACCCTTCCTTTGCCATTTCCCCGGATATCTCCCGCTGGCACCCGTCTAAATACCTTTCCAGAAATGCCGCCGCACACGCCTGCAGTACCACCGCCCTGGCCATATCCATACAGGAATAGCGCTTCATCAGCATATCCACCTCCACCCCCAAAGTCGCCCCCAGAAGGATCACCTTCTCACAGCCCTTAAGGTTCTTAAAAAGGCTCTTGCTTTCAATCTCTATATTCCAGATTTTTATCAAGCCCTCCTCTTTCACGTCCAGCCCGAACACCCGGTACACGATCCGCTCCTTCGCCGTCCGTGAAAGCTCCTCGAAGCACTCCCGGACTATCCCAAGGGTGCTCTCATCCGCCCTTTGTCTCCCGAAGCCCAAATACCGCAACGCTTCTCTCGTCATGCGCTCGTCCATCCTGCCTTCACCTGCCGCTTTCTGATATATCCTGATATTCCCAGACATTTCCTGCATCCGCACTGTCCGTTCCGGGTAATGCCTCTGCATCCGCACTGTCCATTCCGGGTAATGCCTCCTGATCCACGCCGCAGTCCACCTTGTGCTTCAGATGGTCGATGTCGTCCTTCTTTCGCTCCGTCTCCACATGCCCTTCCGGGTAGCATGCCGCGCCGATGCAGAAATCTCCCTGCTCTTTGATCCTCATGGAAGTTCATCTCCTTATTATGTGTAAGTTCTTATCTCCTGTGCGCCGGATACCGGCAGATTGAGCTGCAGCACAGATAGAAATCATATGCTATATACAATAAAACAAAAACAGAAAAAATGCAAGAAAATCTGTGATATCCTTCATTTTGCAAAAACAAAAAATTTAAACCGCCAAATTTTTCTATTGCATTTTTCTTTCTTTTCGTCTATACTAAACATACAGAAATCAATGATTTCTATCGGGCTGGTTGCAAAACCCAGGTCCATCCAAAGCGGGGAAGTTCCCCGCTGTTTTTACATATAAATCGAGGTGATACATTGAAAGAACTGAGCATCTTTATAGATAAATCCGGTGATTTTGGCAGGTACGACCACCACGCGCCTTATTACATAATCACAATGCTTTTTCATGACCAGAACGACAATATTCAAAAATCTATTACAAATCTCAACACCGAACTTATCTTTCTTGGACTTACCAATTTGTGCATCCATACCGGCCCCATTATCCGAAAAGAAGAAATCTACGCAGATATGTCAGTTTATGAAAGGCGGCGTATCTTCAATAAAATGATAGCTTTTATCAGGCAAATAAACATCCGCTACAAGTATTTTTACATTGAGAAGAAACATATTGCCAATGCTGTTGAAGCTGCTGAAAAGCTCTCTAAACAAATCTCTCTACTTATTCAAACACATTATGACGAATTTCTTTCTTATGATCATGTGAAAATTTATTACGACAATGGTCAGGTCGAAGTCAGCAAAATACTTTCAGCCGTATTCAACTCTTTGCTCCCGAATTCCATTTTCCGCAAAGTCATGCCTTCCCAATATAAGCTTTTTCAGGCTGCCGACCTCCTCTGTACGATGGCACTGATAAAGATTAAATCAGATAACAATCTGTTTTCCAGGTCTGAACAGACTTTTTTTGAGAATACCCGCGATCTGAAAAAGAACTATCTCAAGCCCATAAGCAAAAAAGAATGGCTATGATCACCAAAACCAAAACATGGACTTTGCCTGGGTATTTCCATGCAAAGTGGCGGAACATATTCTCATATATCGCCATAGATATCATACATATTTCTTAAGACTTCTCCCGCTTCGCCGTCCGGGACAGAATCACAAAAGTCTGCAAACCATTTGCCGTAAATTCCGGTTCCGTCTTCATATTCTCCGAATTTACTGTACCTGCAGTCTTCTGCAAAAATCCCCTCCAACGCTTTGAACTGCTCCTTAAACTGCGGCGAAAACCGGTTCCATATCTCCAGATTCATCTGATCCAGCCCTAGAACATCGGTAATATAAATCAGTCTGTCAAAATCCTGAAATGTCATCCTCTCTACTCCTGTCAGCATATCTTTATCCCTCTGACTGCACAAATATAAAAATGCAAATCTCTCTATATCTTTTTGATGCATAATACCCTTCTTTCCGGCAATAATTCGATTTTGATCTTTATGTCTCACTTTTACAACCGATTCTACATGCTTTCACTGTTAAAATCAATAAAAATGGTGCAAAAAATGAGACAAACACCAATCTGCATGGCACCAAAATTAATTTTGCATACGGAGGGTGACGAACTATGTCAAGACCAAAGACACATACCGGCGGTAAGAATCTCATCAGCCAGCAGTTGATCGAACTCCGCCGGCAGAACGATTATTCACAGCGATATTTAGCCTATCTGCTCCAGCTTGCCGGATATGATATGGATAAAAATGTGATCACAAGAATCGAGACAAATAAACGATATGTTACTGACTTAGAGCTGAAAGCCCTGTCAGAGATTTTCCATGTATCTTATGATTATCTTATAGACGGAAAAGACGGAACTGAAGATGCCGGTGCCAAAGATTAGCCTGGTGTGATGAAATTAATCATAGATAATGAAAAAACTTCCAAAAAATGAAGAACCTTCTAGCGTAATAATCCGAATCCTCCATATACTATGGTTGTAACAAAACAAAAGGTTACAAAGTTACAAAAAGGAGGAGAGTAAAATGGCAAATCGTTCATCTAACAGAACAGCCGTACCTGAAGCAAAGGGTGCACTTGACAAAT
>CATLEM010000049.1 GCA_949916155.1 uncultured Dorea sp. | reverse complement strand
TCAAATCTTTCGGACTCGTATTTAAAACAACAGACTGAGATCTTCCGGATGTAGTATCCTTCGCCTGAATCGTCACTGTCTCATCTTCCCGTGTCGCACGCTTTGGCGTAACGATCAGACTATTTCCTTTTGTCTCAAAAGTATATGCGTCAGTGTCAGGATATGTCCACTTAACAATTCTGCCCGTATCTGTTACAGCTTTCCCATCTTCATCAATACTTGCATTAAATGTCTGAGATTTATCCCCATAGGTGAAGGTGTCAGTCTGATAATTCAATTTCAATTCAACTGATACAACCTTTGCCGTCATTCCAGGAGTTTCATCTAAAGTTTTCTTCAGTTCTTCGCTGCAGTAAATTGTAATATCCTGGTTCCCGAACGCATCAGGCGCTATCTCCTGGACAGAATCAGGCACCGCAACGGCCTTCAAGCTGGTGCAGTCTTTAAACGCATTCGCCTGGATCGCAGAAATTCCCTCCGCAAGCTCCACATTTTTAAGTTCCGTACATCCGCTGAAGGTTCCTTCTTTGATTTCCGTCACGGTTGACGGTATGGTAACTGTCTGAAGCTGAGTACAGTTGGCAAACGCATTTTTTCCGATGGTTTCTATCGTATCCGGCAGGATAACCTCTTTAATGTCCGTATCTCCGTCAAATGCATTCTCTGCGATCGCCACTACTTCACTATCGCCAAAATCAACACCAAGTTTTGCCAGTTCTTCATTGTTATTCAGATCAAGTGTTTTCGGTATCTCCAAAGTATTCTGGCCGGTTATCGCACGCAATGCTCTTCTAAAGACGGAAACTTTTGCCGCGCTCGTCTTTTTGCTTCCATCCCCTACCTGAACTTTTGTCCGGTTATCTTCATCGATGAATAAGATTTTGTAATTGACTGGTTTCCCGTTCAGCGCAGCAGAGAAGATACCGCTGCCATACTTGGAATATAAGTTATATTCCTTATTCTCCAGACTGCTCTTAGAGGTAAACCGTGTACCTTTCCCGTTAGCCTGATCATCCTTATCCAGATACCAGCCAAAGAAGAACTTATCGCTCCCATTTTCATAGCTTTGAAGTTCCGGCAGCCTGGTTTCTCCCTTGGTATTCTCAACCAGTTTTTTATTCCGTTCTCCGATGATAACGTCATAAAGCTTGTCATTCTGGTTATAAAGGCTCAGTTTGGAATCTTTTTCCCCTGCTTCAGGAATCTCTGACTTCACTGTAACGACAATATTTTCCCGGATATCCATAATGGTATAATATCCGTCTTCACCGTATTCCAGCACATTGCCGTTTGCCTTGACGATCAGCTTCTTTTCATCAGCACCAGCTTCCTTTTTTGTATACCCGAAACGATATATCCCTCCATATTTCGCCTGTCTTGTATCATTTGTGTCATCCGGTGTTTCCAGACTGTATCCGCCTATGTCAGGAATGGTTATCCGGCAGTCTGTGTGCGCAAATGTATAGTACAATGTCAGTATCCCGTCGGCGCTGAGAGACTTTGATGTCACTCTGTTTCCGTTGACGGTTATCTTTGTGCTGCTTGTAAACTCCCATTCCTCTGCCGGAACAAGCTGTAGTTTCAACCGGTATGCCGCCGCATAGTCCGCGTCAGTCCCACTCTCGATCTGTATTCCATCCTTGTACCATTGGGCATCATGCAATTCATACTTTCCGGAAGCGCTGATGGTTTTATGGTAATCCGGAAGCGGTTCACCGGCAGCGGGATCCTCCAGCTTAAGATCTGCAGTTTCAATCGCTGTCCTCGGTATGTCCTCACCCTTTGTAATAGAACATGTAAAATCATATGCTTTAGAAGCCCAGCAATGTACAGCGAAATAATACGTTCTTCCCTGAACCAGAGTATGATTGATATTTCCGCTGTCTTCTTCCTGCATATCCATATCTAACTCCACTCCGGAAGCATTGTAAAGATAAATATCACTCCATCCGCCTTTACTCTGAATACGGAACTGATAGCCCCCTGTCTCTGAAGGAGAAAATGAATAGATACAGAAAGTTCCCGCTGCTCCGCCGAGAGTAACCGGATATTCTTTTCCTGCCTCCATCGGTGTGGAATCTTTAATGGTAAAGTCTTTCCTTACATACTTTGCAGCATCCGTCTCAGCTCCCAAATAGGACAATCGGATCATCTCACCGTCATCCTCGTTACCCTCGACATACGCATACATGGATGCTTTATATCGGTCATCAATCTTCAGATGATCCCCATGCGTCGTCCATTCCACATCCTTAGTCTGATTGTCTGAGTAATGGATCCGCACCTTAGTTCCATACATATCCGGAACACGTTCCCGTGTTTCAAACGGATAATATCCCTGTTTTGCCGGAGGCGAGAGCAGTTCTAATGAAGCTGCCGGATTCGCCGTCAGTGTTACCGGAACATCCAGCGTCTTTCCCATATAGCTTACGCGTACTATGTTGCCCGAACCCGCCTTAAGCGTACCATACCATTTAAGCGTTATATCATAACCATTCAGTTTCTTGGAATAAAATTCGCTGTCATCCTCATCATCTTCCTGCCATTTCACGGTATCTGGTGCCGTTCCATCGTTGTATTCTACTTTTACACTCAGGCCCCCTGCTGATACCCTGTTTTCCTTTGCCTGATATTCATAGATGGTTTTGCCCGTCCACGGATCATTCATCAACGTCAGCGATTTAACCGGCGATACTGCGCTGAATTTCACCGGGAAATTAAAGGTTTTTTCACCCCATTTGTAGATGATCTCATTATCATCCCTGACTTCCGCATATAACTCTCCCTGCTCATTCTCCTTCGCATACTTCCACTCAACAGAAAGCGGCATCCCATAAAATTCTTTGCTTTCCCGGTATCCTATTTTTCCGCTGTTCGTCCAGTTATTTTCAAAAACGATTTCATACTCTGTACCTTCAGCATCAAAATCATCAATATAAATATTCTCTGACTCAAAATCATACCATGTGTCCTTTAAGGGGCTTATGATCTTATAATCAGTTATATCCAGTTCGCCAAGAGACGATACAGATGAACTGAGATAACAGTCAAAATCTATTCCCCGGCGTGAATATGAGAATACTGCATAGTAATATGTATTCCCCGCTGTCAATTCTGAAGTAAGCAGAAAATTCTCGCCTTCTCCCTCATCATCACTTTCACCCAGACAGCTCGAATCGCTGCTGTACAATTCGGCACGGGTATCTTCGCTGCAATTACTGAAAAAGTGATATGTGCCGCTTTTTTCCGGTGTAAAAGCATAAAGGACATACGGATTGCTCTCTGACACAGAAGCTCTCTGATGGCTCTCGTTCTTTATCACGGAGCTTGGCAGCTTTGTGACATCAGCAGTTACGTCTATACTGCATTCTGCATTCAGGCATCTGATCTGGAGAAATCGTCTTTCCGCGCGGCCGGTTTCATAATGATACGAAAGATCGGCTGTTATCTTGCCGCCGCTTTCGTGCTGTATACTTACAGTATCCGTATGCTCTGTAACATTGACCGTCTCCGTTTTTTCGTCGGTATAGGTAATCAGAAGTTCCAGGCCATACAGGTCAATACTGGTATAATTACCGAAATACTTATCCCTTTCCGGATTTTTTATCACCTTTATCGAATCTACCGGATCTTCCTTTACAGTAACAACAGCCGCGTCTATCTGCTTGTCTCCTACGCTGACCGCTATAGTATTCTCTCCTGTTAGGGGTTTTCCGTTAAAGGTCTTTTTCCAGAACTGACGGATGTCAAAATACTCTCCCTGATATTCAATGCTGTCAGTCCATTGCTGCAGTTTTTCCGTTGCAGCTGTGCCGTCTGTAAACTGGACATTCAATGTAAGACCGGTAAGGTCAACGTCTGAGTCCCATGGATTAAGTTCATATTCATAATAAACTTTCTTTACAGGAGTTCCTGTTACACTGACAGATTTTATGGGGCTTTCCAGAAGTGTGATCTCAAAGCTGTCGCTTACACCCATATAAGACACGTCAATGCTGTAGGTGCCGGGCCGAGACCAGTCAACCCCGGGTGCATGAAAGGAAAGTTCTCCCTGGATATCATACCAATCCGCATATTCCTCATCTTCAGAACGATACGCCCGGTACTTTTTTGACACACCCTTTAAATCTTTAATTGACAGTACCAATCCATTTTTATCCAGGTTTTCAGCATCTGAAATACTTCCTGCATAATAAGTGAGTTTTTCCGGCGCCTGCTCAATGGTAAGGCTGTCTGCGAGCTTTTCCGCAACCTCTATCTCGAAAGTTGTCTTCTTTCCCATCAGCACAACAGCGATATCATGTTTTCCAGGTTCCAGATACTGCAGTGACTGATGACCGCCTATATAATACTGAAAAAGCGTCCGCATAATCTGGTATTTTTCGCTGGCTTCACCTTCGCTGCCAGAAGAAGAATAATCCTTAGTCCAGTCATAAGTATCATATTCCGTTTCTTCTGCATCTTTATATGCATAGATGACCAGACCGTTCAAATCCAGGGACATATACTCGCTCTCATGCGCAATATACTGTGTTTTTGACGGCAATTCGGCAACCTTGATATGGTCATAAGGATTCTCTGCTATCGTTACCGGGCAGGAAGCGCTGAGACCGCAATAAGTAAGGCTGATTTCCGCATCCCCAGTCTTTCCGCCGTTTGATATATAACTGTCTACATCACTGGAAATGATTACCCCATCCGCACTGAATCCATAATTCGCGTAACGCTGCCCATAATCTGGAAGAGAATAGAAATTGTCATAAGTTTTTTGCGTCCCGTCTTTTTTATGCAAAGTGATCTTCCCGATACTGTCTCCTGCGTGGTCGCCGTTATAATAGTAATCCTCCGATGGAGCTTGGCAGTCCTTATAGAAGGTTGTCCGAGTCAGATCAAATTCTATGCTCTCGTAAGGATTTTCATTAATCGTAATATCGTAAGAAGTCTCTGCTCCCTGATAAGTTACTTTTACTGCCGCGGAACCGACCTTGCCGCCCTTTTCCAGATATTCGTCTATAGATGCTGTACCATTAACCATACTTCCATCTTTAGACTGTATAGCAACTGATACCCCTCTGGCTGTACCTGCCACTGTCTTTTCCAAAGTTCCGTCATTGTATGTAACTTTCAGCTTAAAATCTGTAGCGGATTCTCCGAACTTTTCTGTATATTCCCGCTTCGCATCCACTACTTCAAGACTGGCGATATTGTTCTTCTTCAGGATAAATCCAATCTCAAAATCGTAGTATTCCGAAGATGTTACATGTGCCCGGACCACAGCCTTATGTGAACCATTTTCCATAGAAGTAAAATCTTTTGCTTCTGACCCGTCTATGGAAACTAAGGTAAGCCGGCCATATTCATAATCATCTATCGTATTATTATGTTCAGCACTTCCCCATTCAAAGGCTTCCAGGTGTTGGTTGTCATCAACATCACTTAAGGTATAATCTCCGGTATCATATGTGATCTTTACCTGCATCCCTTCATAGTTCTCTTTATCATACCAGTGATCAGTTGGATTTTTATGCACTTCCATTTTGGATATATCGGCTGTATCCATCGAAATCGAGAAATCATATTCATCTGTAGAATAATAATTCTCGGCGCCGCAGGCAAATACATAGATTTCTTCCCCGTTCAGCCACATAATCCGGTCTTTTACTGTATCGGGTTCCTCATAGTAATATCTCTGATCTACATGTTCCACCTCATTGCCGGCATCATCCTGAGTAAAGTAAATAACCTTCTCTAACCGAAGATTCAGCTTCTGTCCGCTGACACTCTCTGCTTTCAGATGATACCACCCGCTTTTCTCTGGCTTGAAAGCATACGCTACACTCTTTCCGGTTGTCTGCTTCAAGGTCTGTCCAGCAGTCAGCATCGTATACTGATCTACAGCCGTCCGCTGCTGCTTTGCCTCAGTCTGCGGTTTGGCTTCTTTGGTCTCTTCCGGAACACTTTCCTCAACTTGGGGCTGCTCCCCGGCCGTCTCATCCGCCTCTGTACTTTTTTCTTCGCTCTCAGGATTGACTTCACTAACGGGGGCTTGCGTATCTGGCTCATCCTCCCGGTATCCTGCGCCGTCATCCGATGGCTGTTCTTCGGACACAGTTTCTTCCGCTGCGCTGATACCTGCGTCAGGCTCAGCCGCAGACACGCTTTCCGGCAGCACCGACAGAAGCATAAATACCGCCATCCATGCCGCGATTCCTTTTCTAAATTTTTTCACTGACTTCTCCTTTCCTCAGGACACATCCTGAACTTGAATTTTAGGCAGCCTGAAATAATCTTGTGTCTGCCCATAGGTGTTTTCAAGCCTGTTTTTATTGTATCACAGATGGGTGATTTTTACATCTGTTCTGTAGCTTTACATTCTCTTATTTAAATCAATATCCTTCTCCTGCATTTCCAAAATCTATTTTATCATTGCATTTTTCTAAATAAAATATACAAATAAAAAAGAGACTATCCAGAATAAAATGTAAAATTCAAAAATTCTACATATACCAAATAATCTCAACCAAAAAACCAACTCAGCTTTTTTACGCCCTGATAACTAAAACCCTTATAGAATAATCGGGGTAACAGGATTCGAACCTGCGACCTCACGGCCCCCAGCCGTGCGCTCTAACCAAACTGAGCCATACCCCGATATTTATATTTTAACGAATTTTGCCAAAGAAAGCAAGAGTTTTTTTCTTTGATTTATGTTACAATACAAAAAAAGCACATGAAAGGAGTCCCTAGTATGACGAAAGTAATTGTAATCGGACCAAAAGGAAAGATGGGAAAGCTGATCACGCAGATCGCAGCCTCAAGAGACGATTTTAAGCTTATAGCGGGAGTTGCTCCCGCGGGACGTGATTATATCGGAAGTGATCTTGGAACTGCCGCCATGACCGGCAGAGAGCTTGGTGTCCCTGTCGTAGACAATCTGGAGACAGTCATTGACGATTGCGATGTTATCATCGATTTTTCCACAAAAGAGATGGCAATGACCGTACTTGATCTGGCTATTGCCCATAAAAAAGCTCTTGTATGCGGAACTACAGGCTTTTCTCCGGAGGAAATGCAGCGTTTTCAGGACGCTGCTGCCCATATCCCTATGCTCTATGCCGCCAACACCTCCAAACTGGTCAACATTATGAACAAGCTTTTGGAATTGGTTGCATCCGCAGCCGGTGATGAACTGGATATCGAGATCCTGGAAATGCACGACCAGTGGAAAAAAGACGCCCCGAGCGGCACCTCTAAAGAAATGGGAGAGATCATGGCACATGCACTGGGTAAAGACCTCTCTGACATAGCTGTATACGGCCGGGAAGGTGCATCACCCCGTATCCCCGATACCATCGGTTATCATTCTCTCAGAGCAGGAAATATCCCAAGCAGCCACACTGTATTCTTCGGCGGTATGGGAGAGCGGCTGGAGATCACTCACCATTCCTACAACTGGGAATGTTTTGCCCGGGGCGCCTGTGATTGTGCCGCATATCTCTACGGAAAGGAACCTGGATTTTATACCATTAAAGATGTGCTGAATTTATCCTAATTTACTATTGTATTTTAAGCAGATCAGCGGTATAATTGTATTAAGTAAATAGTACAATTATACCGCAATTAGTTTTAGGAGGACATGCTATGATTTTAGTAAACACAGATTATATTACCGGGAAAGACTTTGAGATGATCGGTCTTGTACGCGGAACGATGATTCAGTCCGTGCATTTGGGAAAGGACATCATGAATAGCTTTAGAACACTGGTAGGCGGCGAACTTACTTCCTACACTGAGATGATGAATGAAGCACGGGCCATCGCTACAAAACGGATGGTTGAGGATGCACAGGCTATGGGCGCAGATGCTGTCATTAATATCCGTTATGCCTCCAGCTCTGTAACACAGGGAGCCGCTGAAGTTATGGCATACGGAACCGCTGTTAAATTCATCTGACATTCTTTTTTCAATACAGTATCTGTCAGGCAGAACGCCCGCCGGATAAAGCCGGCTGAAGTTTCAGCATAATAAAAAATGGCTTCTTCTGTATTTCAGACAGGTGAAGCCATTTTATTATTCAATTATATATTTACAGTCTTAATGTCTTTTACCAATCGGTATATAGATCTATCGTACCCGATGCACAGCCGGAATCATATACCTTTCCTGCACCAAGAGACGTATCGACAACCGTACCCTTCGGATAATCGCTGCTCGCTACGCAGATGTACCCGTCCGCGTCACGAATAGTCCCGTCAGACGCCACATGCCTGCCCGGAATCTTAAGGCCGTGTCCCGGAAGAACTTTTTGCGAATAATATGTCTCTCTGTGTCCATTATAGTAATTAACACCTTTTTTCTTCGTGAGGATTCCGTTACCGGAAGGCATATCATATCCGCCGCCTTTATCGGATGTCACTTTATCCGATCCTTTGTCCACACTGTCATTTTTCGCTGAAGCAGATGTCTCTGCCGATTTTTTCGCATCCGCTTCTTTTTTTGCCTGTGCAGCTTCCGCTTCTTTTCTTGCCTGCTCTTCTCTCTGGCGCTGCTCCTCAGCCGCTCTCCTCGCCTCCTCGGCACGCAGCTTTTGTATCCGGTCTTTCAGCGAGGCAAGATCGACGGACATAGAATCGGCTTTCGCTTTCAGCTCTGCCTGTCTCGAGTCAAGCTTTTTCTGAAGCTTAACCTGCGACTCCTTCTCCTTCACTAAGTGCTTTTCCTGATCCGCTATATTTTCACGCAGCGTCTGGAACTCTTTCAGCTTATTGCGGTCATACTCACTGACATTCTGTATAAAATCAACTCTGTTCAGAAATTCATTCATACTTTCTGCCGAGACAAGTACTTCAAGCATGGAAACATTATCATTTTCATACATATACTTAATCCGAAGCTTGAGTTCTTCGTATTGCTGTTCCTCACTGTTTCTCGCAATAGCAAGCTGCTCCCGTGTCTTTTCTATCTCTCCGGTTGTCTCTTCTATCTTTTCTTCTGCATCAGCAATATCATTGCCGATATCCAGTAATTCCTTATTCACATTATCCAGTTCGCTTTTCAGATCCGAGGACTGACTCTCCATACTCTCGATATCTCCTGCGTGTACCGTACCGGCATAACCTGCAAGAAACATAAGCCCTGTACAAAATATGCCTGTCCGTATCCATCTCTTTAACAAATACTTCATACGCTCCCTCCATGTGATATTAATGAAATAGTACCACATTTTGTCCAATCATGCAAAATATATTTTTATTATGCATTAATTTAAGAAATTGTCAATAATTATATTTTCGGCTTCTTCTTCTGTCATCCCCATCGTGCGTAATTTGATCAACTGTTCATCGTTGATTCTCCCGATCGCAGCCTCGTGGATGATCGCCGCATCCAAATGTTTTGCATTGATCTCCGGGATCGAGCTTACCTGTGCATGTCCCATAATGATAGAATCGCACTGTACATGCGCATGACATTTTGCATTTCCTACTGCTTTGGGATGAAACACCTGCCTGGAACTCCCTTTTGCAACAGACCGGGATATGATCTGGGCAGAGCTTCCCTCACCGTTAAGCTGGACTTTCATCTCCGATACCGCCGTCTGGTCATCATGTGTCATAAGTTTCTCCACTACATAGAGCTTCGAACCTTTTCCAATAGAAATATTCGTCTCACGCTCAGTGGAATCCACACCTTTTATCTGTGCCGTATCCAGGGTAAAGACTGCATTCTGCTCCAGATAAATATTGGTAACCGGATTCAGCACTTTTGCCCCTGTCCCTTCACCTTCTCCGTAGTGCTTCTCTTCATACCTGACATTGGCGCCGTCTGCCACATGAAAAGAATGGATACCGTCATGCCGGCTCTCATTGCAGCCGCTGTTGTGGATTCCGCAGCCTGCAACAATCGTTACATCCGCGCCCTCCGCGATATAAAAATCATTGTAAACAACATCTGCCATACCCGATGCATCAACGACTACCGGAATATGCACCTGTTCACCCTTAGTATCACCGTCAATATATACATCTATTCCCGGCTTTTCCTCTTTTTTCTTGATCCTGATATGCTCGCTGTCCCCATGACAGAGCGATATCCCGTTATGCCTTAAGTTAAACGCGCCGTTCTGCTTAAAACCCTTCTCGTCGATCTGCTTCAATATTTTCTGTGTAATCTCATCTAAAGTCATACATCATTCTCCTCAATCATTTAACCGAAGTATCTCTCTTCAGGCAGGCAAGGCTGTCAGCAGTATTCATCAGTTTCGGAAGTACATCCTGTGCCGCTCCGATCTGTTTGATACAGCCTCCCTCGATCACCATGATCCTGTCTGCCATCTGGATGATCCGCTCCTGGTGAGAGATCAGGATCAGGCTCTGTTCTTTCTTCTTATGGATCTCCTCAAACTGCTTGACAAGCATCGAAAAGCTCCACAGATCGATCCCTGCCTCCGGTTCATCAAAAATACAAAGCCTATGTGTCTTTGCAAGTACCGTTGCAATCTCCAGCCGTTTCATCTCTCCGCCCGAGAGCGTCGCGTCCACTTCCCTTGTAATATATTCATTCGCACACAATCCCACAGCACTCAGCATCCGGCAGCACTCAGGCTTCGTAAGCTCCCTGCCCGACGCAAGAGACAAAAGCCGGATAACCGTCATCCCTTTGAATCTCGGCGGCTGCTGGAATGCAAACCCGATTCCCGCATTGGCCCTGTGATTGATATCATAGGAAGTAATATCCTCACCATCTAAAATGATCTGTCCGCTGTCAGCTTCCTCGATCCCCATCAACACCTTGGCAAGAGAAGATTTTCCGCCTCCGTTCGGACCTGTGATAACCAGCATCTCTCCGTCATCTACCTGAAAGCTTATATTTTTTACGATACTTCTCTCTATACCATTCTCATTCACCTTGAATGTCAGATTCTTAACGTCCAGCATAAGTGCAGCTCCTTTCTAACCACAGTACATTATAATCGAAACTGTCCTTTCCTGCAACATAAAAATATTTGTTACATTTTCCCTTGTTACATTTTCTAAAGAAATTCTTATGTCTTCGTTAACTTTCTATGATATCTATTGTGTCTTTGGACTAAACATAATACAATAGAGAAACATTTTCAAGGAGGCTGACACATGAATATGAATAAAACCGAAACCAAAAAACATCCGGAAGATGTTTTTGACCATAATTTTGAAGTGATATATGAAGGCGAACTGCCTGAACTGCCAAATGACCTCGGCAATGATGATTATAAAGATGTCCTGTCCAACCTGTCAGAGCTTGACACCACAAAGAGCCTGGGAATAGATTACTTAGAGCAAAACCGGACGAAAACATTCACCGGTTTGGCCCGCTCCGGTTCCAGGCATGGCCTGAAGAAAGCAGAAGTTAAAAAAATACATTCTGCCGCGGATCTGTTTCTGCTGGCTGCAACACTCCTGATTATCGCTGTCATCACCGGACTGCTGGCTGTGAATTTCTGGAAACACAATTCCTCCTTTGCTGACGTTACTGCCGCTGCTGCAGGCTATAATTATATTCCCGGCGCTTATTACGGCACGGCTCTTTTTATCATACTTACAGAATGGATCGCATTTCTCAATGTGCTGCTTGGCGGAAACGCCGGGAAATGGCACGGCATGTTTTCCTTTTTGATCATTTACCTCGGCTCAGTGCTGTCCCGGCAGTTTCACCGCCTGATTCCTTCCTCGCCGGTTCTGCTTCAGGGGATACAGGAAGCTTTGAACGTATACGGCTCTCTGAGTCATATCCTGCTTCCTCTGTGCACCGCCGGGTGCATCATCTGCGTGATCCGCAAAGTATGGGTTAAATAATGAGCATCCGGCAATGTATGCCCTTTTGGTATACATTGCCGGATGGATATCTTACCATTCTTCATCTATTTCATCTATTTCATCTTCTTCATTTTCTTCGTATCCTGTATATATCTTCCCTCGCACAAGCAAGACTGCCGTCAAAACGATAACCAGCACAAACAGGGTAATCCCTGCGATCATTGCCATTCTCCAGAACATCTGGATACTTGCACCTTCCTCCTGGGTGATCTCCATCCTGACCGTTGCGATATCTGAGCCTCCGCTTACCCCGGGATCCGCCATAATGTATATCTTTTCACCCTTTTTCAGCCTGATCTCTCCCTTCAGGTTTCCCTCAGGCATATTTTCCACTACTTTTCTTTTCATCTTAGGCATCACCCCGCAAAATGCTTTGTCAACCGTTTCTGTCTCTGTACAGAGACAGATCGTCAGGCCGTCCCCCTCATCATAGTCTTTTCCGGTCCAGTCAAAGGACATACTCCCGGCAGTATAATCCGCATTGACACTATACGTTCCGTCCTCCGGGGCTTCCCAAGCGATCACACTGGATACGGCACCTTCTTTCACATTAGGGTCCATGATCCCGTTTGCATCCATACGCCACCAGCAGCCGGCTGCCAGGCAGTCATAACCTTTTGCAGCATAAGGCTCCGGCATCCACATCTCATCGTAATCGTACCACATCCTGCAGGAACCAGCATCAGTCCAGACACATTCCTTTACTCTTGACGGATCCAGCTGCCCTCCCGTATTGATATCCTCGCTGTACATAAAATACCAGCCATTCGTCCCCTGAACCTTTTTTTCAGGTCCATTGGTATTCTCTTCATAACCAATCGTCCATTTGCGCTGCCATGATGCCTGCGCCGGCATGACCGATGTTATACCTATCAGAATGGCAAGCCCCAGTCCCGCCGCCTGCTTTATATATGCCATCTTAATCCCGTCCTCTCATCTATTTCTTTTTTTATCATACCACAAATCCCTTCAAAAGGTTATCATTTTTTATGAAATAAACCTGTTTTATCCCTCTGCGGCAATTGACATTTCCTGAAAGATACTGTAAAATATGAAAATGTGCAGCCGGGGTGTTAGCGGTACCTTGTACCTGCAATCCGCTATAGCAGGGGTGATGTTGCGCGGAGGGCCTGTATTTGCAGAGCTGCCCTTGGAAAGTGGCGTTGAGGCCCGGGTCTCACGCGACAGGAATCTGTGAACCGTGTCAGGTCGGGAACGAAGCAGCACTAAGCAGAACCTTCTGGGTGCCGTGAGGGTGCCTGAGCTGAGTTTACTGCCAAGGTAACGTCTGTGAATACGGATTCGAAGCGCAACGCACATAAGATAAAGATATGAAAATATTTCTGTAACATGATAAGCCGGATCATCTGACCCGGCTTATTTTACTTTCTCCGATTTTTTCTTTTTCTGCTCTCTGAGTTCCTTAAAAAACGACTTCATCATCTGACTGCATTGTTCCTCAAGCACTCCTGTCGTAAGCTCCGACTGATGATTAAACTCCGGCATCTGCAAAAGATTCAGCACAGAGCCGGCACAGCCGGCTTTCGGGTTCATACATCCAACCACAACCCGGGTCATCCGGGATTGCACGATCGCACCGGAACACATCTGGCACGGCTCGAGAGTCACATACATGGTACACTCCTCAAGCCTCCAGTCGCCCATCTTCCTGCATGCTTTCCTGATCGCTGTCAGTTCAGCGTGTGCAAGCGTGTTTTTATCAATTGTTCTGCGGTTATATCCCCGCCCAATGATCTTATCCTGATATACGATCACACAGCCGATGGGCGTCTCGCCAAGCGCATACGCCTTTTCCGCCTGCTTTAATGCTTCTTTCATATATTTTTCATCTGTAGTCAACATCTTTTGCTCCTGTTATTCCCACTTAAATGCCCGCTTTACCGGCCTGCACCAATATCCGAACGGGTGATCATCGTTACATTCCTCAGGGCTCAGCCTGATCTCAAGCCTGTCTTTCGCGATAAATTCAGGGAAACCAAACGCTCCTGCTGCTGCGGCCTCTTTTTCATGATATATCCCTGGTACGCCGAGAAGATACTGCTCTTCTCTCTCTAAGAGAATGAGATGATGGTAATTATAATACCCGTGCAAAAGGAAATTATTATTCGCCAGCCGCCACTCACACCGTGCCAGCCTGGCGATCTCCGTACGCTGTATCTTCTTTGTACGCCATCTCTTCTGTAAGCGCGGATTCTTTACTTCATCTGATATAGAAAAATCTTCACTCGCGATCAGCGGTATCTCCTCTGTCATATCATCCGGCCCGCCGCTCTCCCAAAGCCCTTTTTGCTCCTGTTCATCTACTTCCGGCTCTGCATCATCAGAAGCCGTGTAACCGGATTTTGTATCTGATCCTTTCTCACCGGATTCTTCCTCATCTAATTCTTTTTCATCTGTTTCTTCCTCACCGGATTCTTCCTCGTCTAATTCTTTTTCATCTGTTTCTTGTTCATCTGCTTCTTCCTCACCAGATTCCTTCTCATCTGCTTCTTCATCTGCTCCCCATATCTTCATCCCTGATACGTCCATCGGTATCTCATCCCAAAGCGCAGCGTACCGCCTTCCGTCTTGGTTTTCCAATGCCACGCCGCCTATCTTTTCGTAATTCTCAGGTTTGCCGGTCTCCTCTGGCGTATAGCTGATACATTCATTCACCGCAGGATTTACATTGTCTGCCTCACCCTGCCAAATACCATAGCATGTTCCGCCATCTTCAAAAAGAAGGTAGATCTGCAGGATTTTTTCGCCGGACATGCGCAGCCCCTTTCCATGTATGTGGACCATACACTCGTCTTCTCCCTGCTCTACCTTCACGAAGCCGACATTACGCATTCGTCTGCCCTGTTCATACTCGTACAAATAACGGATAAATCGTTTCAATACCCCACTTCCATTCTGGTCTTCTTCATCATAATCTATTCGCGCTGTACGGTATTCATTCCATATATTGTACTGATTTCTGATGTAAATTTACACCATTGCGTTGAGCTCCTGATAAAGACGCTTTGCGTAGCTGTCTGTCATACCGCAGATATAATCCGTTGCCAGAAGGAGCCTGAGATAGAGCTTTTCTTCCTCCGTCT
>CATLEM010000048.1 GCA_949916155.1 uncultured Dorea sp. | reverse complement strand
CCAAATGAACGGATTATAGATTTCTATAAATCACTGACAGGATTTTTAATATGCGTTAATCATAACATACAAGATAAAAATATGCAACGCAAAAGACGATATAATAACTTCGAATCATTAACTTTCCCGTCCAAATGCCGACATATATTTTAGAAGGATTTATTATGCCTTAACTGCGCAAAATATTTTATTTCTTTGCGAATAGATAATAGAATAAAGGAGGGCCGAAGCAAACATACATATGTTAATGTACTATTTATAGAAAAATTCCTCATAAAACATATATCATTTTTATCTGATAAAGGGATACCAATCAAAGAGGCCTGAACCCATGGATGTTTCATTAAGGCTATGCCCGCTATGGGTCAGAATATGAACCATAACATCCCTTTATTTTACATATTTTTATCTGGAAAAACTTCTTGATTCCAGTTAGCATATATCATATAATTATTATATGTATCTGTGCAAAAGGCACTTATGTAAATATACAGGAAACCAGTATAACTAATTAGTAAGTAAAAGAGGCGAAGGAACATGAAAACAAAAAAACTATTTCTAAAACTATTTTTGGCGGTTTGCTTTTTGATGGCGGTACCGCCCAGGGAGGCAAAAGCAGCAACTGAAGTTGATCTTGCTCTAACATCCGGAATAATCCGCATAACCGATACCGGAATATATGTTGATGCAAGCGAAGGAAGCCAAGCTACGACTCCGACATGGAGTTTATCGACAAGCGGTTATCTCCTCAAAAACACGCCAAACGGAAATGCAGTTATTAAAGTAGATGTGCAGACACCCGTTAAATTAATGTTTCAAAACGTAAGCCCATCGAGCAACTCTCTTCAACTTAATATTGTTCGCGGAAGTGTCGATGTCGAGATAAGCGGTCAGAATATTCTCAGAGCTCCCACCGGAGAACCTGCTGTTAAGATTAGTAATACCGGCGCTTCTCTCAGATTCACTCAAGGGTCTCCTGATAATCTGCTCAGGATAAGGGGTGTGACAGGGAAACCTCCTGTTGAGGGTGGTTCTTTCTATGTTGCAGGCGGAAATGTTATGATACATACTGGGGGAGGACCTGCTGATACCTCTGCATTCAAGGACGGAACTTCCATAAGGGTTGAAAGCGGTTCACTTTCCTGTTATAACGGCACTTCACCTGCTATATTAGGTAATAATGTCTCTTTACAGCAGATCGGAGGATATGTGACAGCCGAAGATATCGCTTATATTGATTTTCCAAATGAAAGAATACAGATGAAAGAACCTGGAAATTACGATTTTTCCAGAAATAATATTCCTGTAACTATTAATTGGAGTTCAGGCGGAGTCAGTATCCCTGAAAACTGGCATTCGTCAAAAATTGAGGTTTTGCCGAAAACAGGAACAACGGGTGGTTATAATCAGACATTTATAATTCCAGAGCGTCCTGATTCACCGAATATTAGTAATATAAGTGCAACAAACGAAACAACATCCGGTAAACATGACGGTACAATTAGCAATATTACGGAAAACATGGATATTTACAGGGGAGAAAATGCTCCGGAAACAACCAGTCCTTCCTGGACAAATGTGGCTAATTTCGAATCCTCAAAACTGAATACTGATACTAACGTATTAGAAGGACTTGCACCCGGCACATACTGGTTACGATACCGCAGTACAAGTACCAGCTTTGCCAGTGAAGCTGTAACCGTATCTATTGCCCGCGGCGGAACAATAGAAGCTTCTTTAAAACATACTTTTGAACCAAGAGTTTATCAATATGATGATCTGCCGGATTCCGCAGGCGTTTCGATAACTAATTTAGACACAACAGAACCTATTATTATAAATGGAGTTACAATAACCAATGTAAAAGTTAACGGAAAAGATTCAAAACTTACTCCTTTTGCTTTCGTTAGACCTGGTAATACAAGAATTAATGCCGGAAGGCCCGATACTTCGTGGCAAATTCGCCCCGTATCAGGACTTGAAGCCGGAACATACACAGCCGATGTAAAAATAGAATATAAAACATATAACGAGGATCCAACAACTATAACCTTAAAAGACGCTGTACAATTTACGGTAACAAAACTCCCATATCCCGGAGGTGCTAAGCCAGACAAACCTGATGCAGCAAAAGTGATAAAGGTTAATTATGAATCTATTGAACTGGAGCCTATTCCGACAGATGAAAACACAAAAGCAAAAGTAGAATATGGTATTTATAATGCTGACAATATAGCATGGCAATCAAGTCCCGTATTCACTGGTTTAGATTCAGAAAAAGATTATCAGTTTGTAGCTCGTTATGCAGACTCTGACAATTACGAACCTTCAGACAGAAGTGAGATTTCAGATAAAATTAAAACTGAAAAAAAGGCTTCTATTGTATATAGCACAAAGGAATTATCTCTAATTCCTAACCGAGAATATTTAATTTCCGTTCCGGGAGGCGGAGAAGCTGATCCATATATATCTAATAAAACGAATGGAAATATAGACATCGACACTAACTGGTTCGGAAAAACTATTGTATTAGAAGATAAAATAGCAGGTACTTCTCAAAAGTTAGATATTCCTGAAATCGCAGATGCTCCTGCGAAGCCAAAAGGGCAGGCAGAAAGTTTCTCCAGCGCAGGAGACGGCAAACTTCTTGGTGTAAGCAATGATATGGAATATAAATTAAAAGACAGCAATGATGCCTGGAGAGACTGCGGCGGCAATACTGTCAATGACCTTGCTGCCGGCACTTATTTGGTACGTACAAAAGCTAAGGAAGCAAGCGAGGGCAGCGGATATAAATTTGCCAGCCAGGCAAAAGAAGTTGTTATCCCGAGAGGAAATGCACTAGGCATAACTCCTGACACCTTTGATTTAGGAACATCCACATACAAGGTACTTCCTAAAGCAAAAGCAATCGCTTTCCGAAATCATGATGCAAACGAAGATGTTACGATTAAGAGCATAGCACTCAGTGACGATTCACCTTTTACGATCATCCATAAGGAGACAGACAGTGTGATCGTTCCTGCCGGAAAGAACAACGAGACATTCAAGATTCAGCCTAAGGCAGACTTAAATGTGGGTACATATACAGATGAATTTGTTGTAACTTTTGAAATCGGATATAATCCGGAACCAGATGACAGTGAGATTCAGACACAATCAGAAGGATTCAACGTTGATTCTCCAGATACCTCCGGAGAAAAATCAGCATCTATACCTGTTACATTTACCGTGGAGAAAGCCAACCAGGAACCACCTACAGTTCCGGCGGAAAAGAGTGCAACCTCGACCAGTATTACCTTAGAGACTATCCCCAACAATGCTGCCAGCGGTGCAAAAGCCCAGTACAGCAAAGACGGCGGAAAGTCGTGGCAGGACAGTCCTACATTCACAAAGCTCAAAGCTGATACAGAATATTATTTCGTATCACGCTATGCCGCAACAGAAAATTATAATGAGTCTGAGATCAGCGCTGGTGAAGCGGCCATCTCTACAACTGAGAAGGGCGCCGATAAAGACGACGATGGCGACGATACCAAGCCTCAGGCGAACGGAAGCAGCGGTTCCAGCGGTAACAGTGGTACCAGCGGTTCCAGCGGCAACAGTGGTACCAGCGGCAACGGTACTACCGGCAATAACGGAACAGGAACCAACGGTTCAAACAATAATTCCGGTTCAGGATCCGATTCCGATGGATCGGGAAGCAGGAACCTTACCTCTGCTAAGACAGGTGACCTTAACAACATTCAGTTATGGGTTACTTTGATGATCGGCTCCTATCTGTCATGTTATCTGACTATCAAGAACCGGATCAAAAAAGCAAAAGCATAATAATTAAGAGACACTTACATTACGTAAGTGTCTCTTATTATCTGCACCTTCCACTTTTCAGAACATTTTCCTATTCACGCTCTGCACTGCAGCGACCGAAGGAGCATGATATGGTACTCTTCATCTTTTATAATTCTCGCTAACACAGCATTTACATCATCATCATTTATCATCCTGATATGCATCTTATACTGACTGACCGCCCCTTGCTCAGCATCTATGTCAGCCGCGATCATCTTCTGGATATTCGCCGGAATATCCAGATATTCCGGTGTCCACATCTTCTGCCTCCCATTCTGGAATCTGGCAGTGTAATCCACCTTTCCTCCAAGCAGACAGATTAGCTCCCCGAGCTTCTGCAAATGCATCATCTCCGCCATGGCAATTCCTAATATTGTTCCTGCCAACGAACAGTTATCACCCGAAATTCTGTTTTCATTATTGATATACTGCGTTATGGCTGACAGCTCGGATACTGCACCGCAGTAATCCACACTGAGCAGATTGGCGTAAGATACATTCTTTTCCTTCACCTGGATCGGCGGATAAGGCAGATCCGCCATCGCCGGTTTTAATCCCATCAAATTACAGCTATTAGCCCGCATCATCCTGCTTTCTTTCATAATATATACTTCTCCTGATATATCCTTATATAGATAATATATTAAAGTTTTACTGGAGCGTGCAATCAAATATCCATGCAAGCATGGCTACTTGACTCGTTGCTTCGCGGGAATAAAAACGGCGCATAACCTGAACCTCTCCGGTTCGGCTTTGCGCCGTAATATGCGGATGACAGGACTTGAACCTGCACGGGAAGCCCACTAGATCCTAAGTCTAGCGCGTCTGCCAGTTCCGCCACATCCGCCCATATAGATTGCCTTGTAAATCCAATGAGCGTGCGGGGATTCGAACCCCGGACAACTTGATTAAAAGTCAAGTGCTCTACCGCCTGAGCTACACGCCCGCAAACTGGGCTAGTTGGATTCGAACCAACGAATGCAGGAGTCAAAGTCCTGTGCCTTACCGCTTGGCGATAGCCCATTATTACCGGGATAATCCCGGACAAAAAAAGAAAGGTGGGTAAAGGGACTCGAACCCTTGATATCCAGAACCACAATCTGGCGCGCTAACCAACTGCACCATACCCACCATATATTTACCTGTCAGATCAATATAACCCGACGAAGTATCTCATTATTAAATTGTTGTGGTTCTAACGAGCCTGGGGGGATTCGAACCCTCGACCTACGGCTTAGAAGGCCGTTGCTCTATCCAGCTGAGCTACAGACTCATAAGACTTAACTCCTTGGAACTAGCCCGTCTTAATGCCTTGATTTAAGGCTTTAAGAAAGCGGGTGATGGGAATCGAACCCACGTATCTAGCTTGGAAGGCTAGTGTTCTACCATTGAACTACACCCGCATGATCATCGCATCGGGGTGACAGGATTCGAACCTGCGACCTCCTGGTCCCAAACCAGGCGCTCTAGCCAAGCTGAGCCACACCCCGGTATTTTGTTGTCTTATCTTGTTCCCCGTGACACAAGACATATTATATATGATGCTCCTCAGCTTGTCAACAATATTTTTCATTTTTTTTACCTGTTTTTTCATTTTTCATCAGACGTACATTAATTCCACATTTACTGCTCCTTTTTCGTCAATTTCCATAATCATGTAAGTGCCTTTGCGTCCAATCTGACGGGGATAAGCGATACTGCCCGGATTCAATATGATCAGCCCTTTCTCATCCGAGTATGCCGGCTTATGCGTATGCCCGTACATGACAATATCCGCTCCCCTGGAAAGTGCCTCATCCCGGAGGTATTCCTCATTCATGGCGACATAATACGCATGTCCATGCGTGATAAATATACGCTTCCCCATAATCTCAAATTCTTCCTCTCTCGGAAGATCCGAAAAAAAGTCATTGTTCCCGCTGATGATATGCGACGGACAGTCTATGAGCGCCCGTATATAGTCTTCTCCTCCTTCTGTATCACCAAGATGGATCAGCATGTCTATATCTTCTGTTCTCTCCAATACCTTCTCCAGATTACGATGCGATTTGTGTGTATCGCTGACAATCAATATCTTCATATTACTCACCGCTGTTCTTTTTTCTCCCGATTATTTCTCTTATCTTCCTGAGACCCTCCCCCCGGTGGCTCAATTCGTTCTTCTTCTCTGGCGAAAGCTGTGCACTGGTACAGCCGTATTCCGGCAGAAAAAATATAGGATCATAGCCGAAGCCATTCTCTCCCGCTATATTATGGCCGATAGCGCCCTCCATCGTACCGCGCACCACCTCGGCCGTTCCGTCGGGAAACACAGCCGCTATAGCGCACACAAACCTTGCCGTACGCTTTTCATCCGACACTCCCTGAAGCCGGTCAAGAAGCGCACGGTTCTTGATGTCATAGGATGTATCCTCGCCCATATAGCGGGCAGAATAGATTCCCGGCTCTTTATTCAGATAATCTATCTCAAGTCCGGAATCATCGGCAAGCACGATCGTATTTTTGTGCTCCGGATCTTTTGCTGCTATCTGTGCGATGCCCTTTGCCTTGATCAGTGCATTTTCCTCAAAGGTCGTCCCGTCCTCCACGATATCCGCCGCTATTCCTGCCTCCTTCTGAGAAAGGATCTTAGCCCCCAGTCCCTCAAGAATCATTCGGATCTCTATCATCTTGTGCTCGTTTCCTGTAGCAAATATTATTTTTTCCATCTTTACTCTCCTTTTGCCCTCTTCGGCGGTTTCGGCCCCAAAAACTGATAGTAATAGGTTTTCAGCATCCCGTTATATATCTTTCTGTTCTTATCTGCCTTCCGTCCGAAATACTTCTCTGCCTCCTCATAGGAAGTTATCATATACGCCGACCACGAATCAAGACGCCTGAACCTGCTGCCGAATTCCCGGTATAGCTGCGGAAGGTCTTTTTTGTCCTCCAGACGCTCTCCGTAAGGCGGATTGGTAATAATAAAGCCATACTTCTTAGGATGGCTTAAATCCGTCACAGCGCGCTCCTGAAAATGAATCAGTCCCCCCACCCCTGCTTCTTTTGCATTGTTCCTGGCAATCCTGATCACCGAACCGTCCGCATCGTACCCTTGAATATCTGCAGATATATCGGTATCCACCATATCATTCGCCTCATCAAGAACATCATACCAGTATTTCCTGGAGATCAGATTATCCCACTCCTCCGCAATAAAGGAACGGTTCATGCCCGGCGCTATATTCGCCGCCATCATCGCAGCTTCTATAGGAAACGTCCCGCTTCCGCAGAAAGGATCCACAAGGATCCGGTCCTTCCTCCAGGGTGTCAGCATAATAAGCGCAGCTGCAAGCGTCTCTGTGATAGGCGCCTTTCCCGCCGTCTCACGATATCCTCTTTTGTGCAGGGATACGCCGGAACTGTCGATTCCGACCGTCACCACATCTTTCATCAAAAATACCCGAACCGGATATGCCGCACCATCCTCCGGAAACCACTCGATATGATAACGCTCCTGCATACGCTTTACCATGGCCTTTTTCATAATAGACTGGATATCGGAAGGGCTGAACAGCTTACTCTTCACGGATGCCGCCTTGGCAACCCAGAACTTCCCGTTCTTCGGGATATATTCCTCCCAGGGCAGCCCTTTCGTCTTTTCAAATAATTCCTCGAAAGTAACGGCTGTAAAGCTTCCCACCTTAAGAAGTATCCGCTCCGCCGTTCTGAGGAATACATTTGCCCTGCACAGCGCGTCTGCATCACCGTAAAACGTAACTCTCCCGTCCTCTACTTCTGCAATCTCATATCCAAGCTCAATTATCTCTCTTTTTAACACCGCCTCCAGTCCGAAATGGCATGGAGCGATCAATTCCATTTTCTTCATCTGCATCTCCACAAATCTATAACTATCACTTCTTCATCCGCATCTTTGCTATCTAAAAATATTACTTCTCCATCTTACTTGCAAATATATAGCTTTGTCAATCCTCAAAACAAAATTGAGGGATATGCTTTTTTGCATATCCCCCATTCTGTCCGAATCAAATTAGTAGTTGTTGCTTGTGTTAGATGAATTCTTGTTTGAAGAATTCTGGTTGGATGCATTCTGGTTAGATGCGTTCTTGTTTGAAGAATTCTGGTTGGATGCATTCTGGTTGGATGCGTTCTTGTTTGAAGAATTCTGGTTAGACGCATTCTGGTTGGATGCGTTCTGATTTGATGAGTTCTGGTTAGATGAATTATAATTTTTTGCCATTTTCAAATTCCTCCTAATCTTTTTGATTCGGAGTTATTATGTGTACTTTTCATTTTTTTATGTACGAATTAAGAATTTAAGATTTTTTTAATTTTTAGCTTGCTTTTTGTTTCTTCCTATATTATACTATTTCTTGTAGAGAGAGAACTCTTTACAACCCCTTATTAATTATTTATACTCCCCTCAAAAGACCGATGGCTTCCCCCATCGGTCTTTTACTTTCCTCTCATCTTCTTTTCATCGTCTTCGCCCGAATATCCGAATAATAATCATGATAAAAAATACCGGTATCAGAATCGGCGCCACAAGGCTTATGATCCCTCCGATAACCGCAATTACAGCGATCAGCACACCGATAATACCAAGAAGCATTACAGCCAGTTTCCACTTTCCAAAAGACACATCCGTGCGCTTCACATAGCCGCCCTGAGAACCATAACCCTGTCCGTAGACCTGTCTGTCTGCATCATCAGCATAACCACCCTCCGGGCCCTGCGCTGCGTCCGAGGCGTCTATGATCGTCCTGGCGATCACCCACGGGTCTCCAAGCTCATCGATCACTTCTTCTTCTCTTCTTCCTTTGTTCACCTCGTCCATGATATACTGCTGATAATACGCCGTATTTTCCTGCACTGCCGAACCATTGAGATCATTGCCGAGAGCTTTCCGTAATTTATCCAAAAACTCGTTTTTCGTCATCTGAATCCTCCTGCGTGTAAAATATGATGTTGGGGGAAAAAGGTATCCTGCCCCTTGATACTGCGGATCATTCCGCACTTTGTGCTCTCACAATCCTAAAAACCTTGAACTTAGAATAACACATTTATATTCGTGTTCCAAGTCCAAGGTTCTTAATTTTTATTAAATCATATTACTGCAGAAAAGTCTTTTATACTTCAAAAATCAGATCTCCGTAGGATGGCATCGGCCATGCTTCCTTATCAACGATCATCTCTAGTTTATCTACTGGTGCACGGAGCGCCTCCATAGCCGGAACCACATCAAAGTGATAGAATCTTGCCTGCTTTTCCCCCTCTTCCATGGCAGCCGCTTCTTCAACCAGCTCTGCGAGCCGTACATTGGCTTTTTTCGTGTCCGCAAGTAGCTTGGATACTTCCTCTAACGCCTCCGACTGCACAGCAGCATCAGCTCCCGCCGCCTTCACTGCGATCACTGTGTCCGCCAGTGATTTTGTATATCTGATCACCGCGGGAATGAACTGCTTGCTCGCCATATCGATCATGGTGCGCGCTTCTATATTGATCGCTTTTGCATAGTTCTCATACTTGATCTCCGCACGGGACTCAAGTTCCGTTTGCGTAAATACTTTGAACTTCTCGAACATGGCTACTGCCTTGTCTGTAGTGAGCGCCGGAATAGCCTCTACCATAGACTTAATATTCGGAAGCCCACGTCTTTCCGCTTCCGCTATCCATTCATCAGAATAACCGTTGCCGTTGAATATGATGCGCTGATGCTCTGCCGCATATTTTTTGATCAGGTCATGTACCGCCATACTGAAGTCATCAGCCGACTCAAGCACATCGCATGCCTCCGAAAATGCTTCTGCGACAATCGTATTAAGTACAACATTCGGTCCCGCGATGGAATCTCTTGAGCCAACCATACGGAATTCGAATTTATTTCCTGTAAACGCAAACGGAGATGTCCTGTTCCTGTCAGTAGCATCCTTTGCCAGGTCAGGCAGCGTCCTTACACCTGTCTCAAGCCTTCCTCCCTTGATACTGTGTGTTGCCTCTCCTGTGACAATAAGCTGCTCCATCACATCCTCAAGCTGTTCTCCCAGGAAAATAGAGATGATCGCCGGAGGCGCCTCATTCGCTCCGAGCCTGTGGTCATTACCCGGATCCGCGGCAGATTCACGCAAAAGATCCGCATGTGTATCTACTGCCTTCAAAATACATGTCAGCACGAGAAGGAACTGGATATTTTCATGAGGCGTCTTGCCCGGATCCAAAAGATTCCTGCCGTCATCCGTCGTAAGAGACCAGTTATTATGCTTACCGGAGCCATTTACCCCCGCAAAAGGCTTCTCGTGGAGCAGGCACTTCATACCATGCTGGCAAGCTACTCTCTTTAAGGTCTGCATCACCAGATGGTTGTGGTCTACAGCCACATTTGCCTGGGCATAGATCGGTGCAAGCTCATGCTGAGCCGGCGCAACCTCGTTATGCTGGGTCTTGGCCGATACGCCGACCTTCCACAGTTCTTTGTTCACATCCTTCATAAAGCCTGCGATTCGCTGACGGATAGTTCCGAAGTAATGATCATCAAGCTCCTGTCCCTTCGGCGGCATCGCACCGAATAACGTGCGTCCGGCATAGATCAGATCCTTTCTCTGGTGGAACTTTTCCGCATCCACAAGAAAATATTCCTGCTCCGGTCCGACAGAAGGCGTGACTTTCTTAGAAGTCGTATTGCCAAACAGACGCAGAAGTCTTATAGACTGTTCATTGATCGCCTCCATAGAACGGAGAAGAGGCGTCTTCTGATCCAGCGCCTCTCCCGTATAGGAACAGAACGCCGTCGGAATACAAAGCGTAGCACCTGCCGCATCATGTCTTACAAATGCAGGAGACGTACAGTCCCATGCTGTATATCCTCTTGCCTCAAAGGTTGCGCGCAGTCCGCCTGACGGAAATGAAGACGCATCCGGCTCTCCTTTGATCAGTTCTTTCCCCGAGAAGGTCATCAGAACCTTGCCGCTCTCAAGAGGCGCAGAGATAAATGAGTCATGTTTTTCTGCCGTAACCCCCGTCAGCGGCTGAAACCAGTGTGTATAATGGGTCGCTCCTTTTTCAATCGCCCACTCCTTCATCTCATGGGCTATGACATCTGCGGTTGCCAGATCCAGCTCCTTGCCTTCTTCAATCGTCTTTTTCAAATCTCTGTAGACTTTTTTCGGCAGACGTTCCTGCATAACACTGTCATTAAATACGTCTTCCCCGAAAATATCTGCCACGTTAAATGCTTCGCTCATATTGCTCATGTTCCTTTCTTTAATCACGTTTTCCCCAATACACGGATAAACTTCACCGCACATTAGAAAAAAAGGCATCCCAATGTGATTGGAACGCCTTTGTTCTTACTACGCCTGTTAGTATAACTCATCCGCCTGAAAAAGGCAAGCAAAAAATAATATTTTCTTACGCCTTTCCGACAGAACCGAATAACTCCATCTTCTCTTTTACTTTTTCAACGATTGCTTCTGCGCCCGGCTTCAATAACTTACGCGGGTCAAATCCCTTGCCCTCTAAGTCTTTGCCTGCCTCAATGTACTTACGTGTAGCCTCAGCAAATACTAACTGACACTCTGTATTAACGTTAATCTTAGCTACGCCAAGGTCAATCGCTTTCTTGATCATATCATCCGGGATACCTGTACCTCCGTGAAGAACTAACGGCATATCGCCGGTAAGCTTCTGGATTGCATCCAGTGTCTCAAAACTTAACCCTGCCCAGTTCTCAGGATATTTTCCGTGGATGTTACCAATACCTGCTGCCAACATGTCCACGCCGAGATCAGCGATCATCTTGCACTCGTTCGGGTCTGCACACTCGCCCTGTCCTACAACGCCGTCTTCCTCGCCGCCGATAGCTCCAACCTCCGCCTCGATGGACATTCCTTTCTCTCTGCAGATATCAATCAGCTCTTTCGTCTTAGCAACGTTCTCCTCGATCGGATACTTGGAACCGTCGAACATAATAGAGGTAAAGCCTGCCTCGATACACTTCTTGCATCCGTCATAGCTGCCGTGGTCAAGATGAGTAGCAACCGGAACCGTAATTCCCATCTCCTCTACCATAGCCTCTACCATAGCCTCTACAGTCTTAAAACCTGTCATGTACTTTCCTGCGCCCTCGGATACACCTAAGATAACCGGAGACTTGCACTCTTCAGCCGCCTGAAGAATCGCCTTTGTCCACTCAAGGTTGTTGATGTTGAACTGACCTACTGCGTAGTGGCCTGCTACTGCTTTCTGCAGCATCTCTTTTGCTGATACCATCATATCTTTTATTCCTCCAATTTTCCCAGCCAGTACCAGATTCTTTATAAAAACGGCACCAGCTTAATAATTTTGCTTTCTTTATTATAGCTCATTGTGAGAAAAAAAACAATAAAAAATTCCTCTCAAAGATTTCTCTTCAAGAGGAATTTTCAGTGACTCCAAGGGGAATCGAACCCCTGATTCCAGCGTGAGAGGCTAGCGTCTTGACCGCTTGACCATGGAGCCATATCTCGTACTTGCTTATAATAGCAAATTACGCTCCAAAAAGCAAGTACTTTTTACAATTTTTTCAAAAATTTTTACGCCATATTTTCTGCCATATTTGGGCCGCACAGTCTGAATATCCTGCTTATATTATTCTTTAGCCCTCAGCGACGCCACATCTTTTTTCGGCACCATAATAGATAACTGCTGCTTTTCATTCCGGATAGAGACTTCATCATGGGAACCTCCGTATTCGCCGTCTAATGTCCACGGAATCTCCTCCAGAGATTCAAAGGTGATCTCACCGGTCTTAAATGTATACATATATTTTGTATCGATCTGTTCGATCAGGAGCGCCGCCACGATCTCCTGAAGCTCCAGCGGATTCTTCGGCGTTCTGACCAGCGTCACCTCAAACAGGCCGTCGTCAAAGACCACCTGCTTTCCGACCATACTGCGGAATCCTCCTACAGAACGGGAATTTGTCACCATGCCGAATATAAATTCATCCTCGACACACTCGCCGTCATGAGTGAATTTGATTCTGTACGACGGGACATTAAACAGACGCTTCGTCCCTTCCAGAACATAGGCGAGATGTCCCAGCACGTTTTTCGCCTCCTGCCTTGTCTCGTAGGATACATCGGTAAAAAGTCCGAAAGCAGCGATATATACGAATATATCTTCATTAAACCTCCCCACGTCACACGGAAATACTTCTCCGTTTACCGCATTGTCCGCCGCCTTCAAAAGCTGTTTGGGAATATGAAGGCTGTTGGCAAAATCATTGGTCGTCCCGGTAGGAATATAACCGATAGGAATCCGGTCTTCGCGCATCATCATACCCGTCACCACTTCATCCAGCGTCCCGTCTCCGCCGCTGCATACTACCAGGTCATACTCTTCCACCCTGCACTCCTGAACCTTGCGGTAAGCGTCACGGTAGGACTGGGTAGGATAGATCACAACCTCATACCCTGCTTTCACAAAGATATCCACGATATCAGATAATCCCGGTTTGAGCAATTCTTTACCTGCGCGCGGATTATAGATAAACAACAGTCTTTTCATCTTCACATGCCTCCTTGCTAAATCTGACGTAGTTCTTATCATTAGAAGAAAAAAGGGCATCCAAAATGCCCTTTTTTGATATTCATCTATACCGAAAAGTATGTAGTGCCTAATGCCCTACGGCAAGAAAAGCTTCCACACCTTCAACTGCATTCGATTCATCCTCACCGTCCGCAACAACTACAAGATTTGTTCCTTTTGTCAGTTTCAGACTCATCATGCCCATGATACTTTTCGCGTTAATCTTCTTTTCATCCAACTCGATATATACTTTGCTGGAATACTGACTTGCTTCCTGAACAAGATGCGCAATCGGACGCGCTTCCATATCCATATTGGCTTCAATCGTAACAGGTTTTTTAATCATAACTGCTATGCCTCCTTATGTTCTCTTAACCTATCAGCTATCTCGCTCAGTTTCCTAAGACGATGGTTTACTCCGGATTTTCCCAGCGACGGTTCCAAAGCAGCTCCCAGTTCTTTCAACGGCGCATCCGGATACATAAGACGCGCAAGAGCGATTGTTCTTAACCCTTCCGTCAGCTTTTCAAGCCCGATGGTATCACGGATATATTCAATATCCTCCCTCTGTCTTACCGCCGCGGAAACTATCTTCCTGATATTGGCTGTCTCACAATTCACTTTACGGTTAACGCTGTTGCGCATCTCTTTGACGATACGGACATTCTCCAGCTCCATCAGCGCACCCGGAGCCTCCATCACATTCAGCACATCTACGATCTGCGCTCCTTCTTTGAGATAGACGACGTAATTATTCTTACGCAGCACTATCTTAGCATCGAGCCCGAAGGAATGGAGCATATTCTTAAGATACTCTGCCTGTCCTTTTAAACCGCACACAATCTCGAAATGGTACGATTTTTTCGGATCGCTCACAGAACCTGCCGCAAGAAACGCTCCCCGAATATACGCTCTTTTACAGCACACAGCCTGTACCATCGCATGTTTCACAGCCAACAATTCTTCACCTTTCCCGTAAAGCATATAATAGCAGCCTTTCTGGGGATTACGGCGAATTACAACATCAGTCTTTATATTAAATGTTTTTTTCATTAATGTAAAGCTTTTTCTTGCAACTGGAAAATTTTCCGTCTTAAATCTCAATGTGCATATTCCGTTTTTGTCCTCGTAAAATTCTCCGCAAATACTAAATATAGCGGATAATTCTGCCAAATTGCAGTGTCTTGCTTTCGCATATTTTGCTGCCAGCTCTTCTTTTATCACACCCGAAAATGACATTTTAAGACTCCTATCTTGCCTTCGTTATTGTATCTTTCCCAATATCCCTGTGTTCAATCCGTATTCCATAATTTTCCGCTTTTTCAAGCGCCTCATATAGTTCATTGGCAAGCGTCACCGACCGGTGCTTTCCTCCCGTGCAGCCAACTCCGATCACAAGCTGCGTCTTTCCCTCCGCGATATAATTGGGAATCAGAAATTCCGTCATATCAATAAGCTTATCCAGAAACTCTCCCGCCTTGTCATTATCCATCACATAGTCCCTGACCGCTTTGTCATTGCCGCTTAACGGGCGGAGTTCTTCTATATAATAAGGATTCGGCAGGAAGCGTACATCGAAAACAAGATCCGCATCATTGGGGATTCCGTATTTGAAGCCAAAAGAGAGAACAGTAATATACAGATTCTTATATTCCTTGT
>CATLEM010000047.1 GCA_949916155.1 uncultured Dorea sp. | reverse complement strand
CACCGGGACTCTGCCTACCAGCTCCGGGATCAGTCCAAACTTGATCAGATCCTGCGGAAGTACCTGGGAAAGCAGCACATCCATATTATTCTCATGCTTACTTGCAATCTCAGCATTAAAACCAATCGACTTTCTGTCAATCCGCTTTTCAATGATCTTGTCTATACCTTCAAACGCGCCGCCGCATATAAACAGAATATTCGTCGTATCGATCTGTATCAGTTCCTGATGCGGATGCTTCCTCCCACCCTGAGGCGGCACATTGGCAACCGTCCCCTCAATGATCTTAAGGAGCGCCTGCTGTACGCCTTCGCCTGATACATCACGTGTGATCGAAGGGTTCTCAGACTTTCTTGTAATCTTATCAATCTCATCAATATAGATAATGCCGTACTCGGCACGTTCGATATCTCCGTCCGCAGCCTGGATGATCTTGAGAAGGATATTTTCCACATCCTCTCCCACGTATCCCGCTTCTGTCAATGCAGTGGCATCTGCAATGGCAAAGGGGACATTCAGGATTCTCGCAAGCGACTGAGCAAGAAGCGTCTTCCCGCAGCCTGTCGGTCCAAGCATCAGTATATTGCTTTTTCCGAGCTCCACTCCAAGGTCTCTCCCTGCCATGATCCGTTTATAGTGATTATATACCGCAACGGCAAGAACCTTCTTCGCTTCATCCTGCCCGATCACATATTCATCCAGAAATGCTTTGATCTCTTCCGGCTTTATCAGATTGATATCTGAGAACGGACTCCACTGTCCTCCATTCTCCTCATATCCCAGTTCCTCTTCTATAATTTCAGAGCAGACATCGACACACTCATCACAAATAAATGTATTATTCGGCCCCGCGATCAGCTTTCTGACCTGCGCCTGTGTTTTATTGCAAAACGAACATCTAATCTGATCTTCACCTCTACCTAACATGCTCTCACCTCATATATTATACCGGACTTTCAATTAGCGGTGTGAAAGAACTTCGTCAATCAAACCATATGCCTTCGCTTCCTCAGCGGACATAAAATTATCACGTTCTGTATCAACGCTGATCACATCCAATGGCTGTCCTGTATTCTCCGACAGAATCTGGTTCAATTTCTGCCGGGTCTTTAAGATATGTTCTGCGGCGATCTTAATCTCTGTTGCCTGCCCCTGCGCACCGCCGGACGGCTGATGGATCATGATCTCCGCATTAGGAAGCGCAAGGCGCTTGCCTTTCTTCCCCCCCGACAGCAGGAAAGAACCCATACTTGCCGCCATACCGATACAGATAGTCTCAACATCACACTTGATGTACTGCATCGTATCATAGATGGCCAGGCCTGCCGTCACAGAACCTCCCGGACTGTTAATATAAAGATGGATATCTTTTTCCGGATCCTCTGCCTCAAGGAATAAAAGCTGCGCGACAATGATGCTTGCAGAAACATCGGTAACTTCCTCTCCCAAAAAGATGATCCGGTCCTTTAACAGTCTGGAATAAATATCATAAGACCTCTCACCGCGGCTTGTCTGCTCAATGACATAAGGTACTAAACTCATATATATACGCCTCCTGTCTGCAAAAACAATTGCTCTGCTTTATTTCTCCACAGCATGATCAAGAAGGAATGTAACTGCCTCCTGAACTGCCATATCCTCTTTCATCTGTTTCTTTTCCGCATCACTCATAAACTCTTTGAGCTTATCTGATTCCATCTTGTAGTTCTTCGCAAGCTTTTCGATCTCTTCGTCGAGCTTCTCATCGCTGATCTCAATATTCTCAGCTTTCGCGACCGCCTCAAGAACGATACGTGTCTCTATACGTTTCACCGCCTGCGGACGCATCTCCTCTTCCATCTTCTCTTCGGTCGTGCCAGTAAACTGGAAATACTGCTCAAGGGTAAGCCCCTGTGACTGCATCCTTCTTGCAAAGTCATCCTTCATCTGGCTGATATTGGTTGTGATCATAGCCTCCGGAATCTCAAAGGAAGCATTCTCTACTGCCTTCTCTACTGCCTGATCCTCCTGTTTCCTTTTTCCTTCCGCTTCTTTCTGCTCTTTAATCTTTGCCTTAATATCCTCCTTATATTCATCTAAGGTATCAAATTCAGAAACCTCTGCTGCAAATTCATCGTCAATCTCCGGAAGCTCCTTTGTCTTGATCTCATGTACGATACATTTGAATACAGCATCTTTTCCCTTCAGTTCCTCTGCATGGTAATCCTCAGGGAAGGTAACCTTAACCTCTGTTTCTTTTTCTGTCTCTGCACCGATAAGCTGCTCCTCAAATCCCGGAATAAAAGAACCGGAACCGATCGTCAACGGATAGTTCTCACCCTTTCCGCCTTCAAATGTCTCTCCGTCCACAAAGCCCTCGAAGTCCATGATCACCTCATCACCGTCTTCAACCGCTCTGTCTTCTACAGTAACGGTTCTCGCATTCTTTTCTGCCTCTTCCTTAAGCTTATCTTCTATTTCATTCTGTGTCACGCATATAGATATCTTGTCAACCTCAAGTCCCTTATATTCCCCAAGAGTGACTTCCGGCTTAACCGCTACTTCTGCCGTAAAGATAAATGGTTTACCTTTCTCAATCTGAACAACATCCACTTCCGGCCTGGATACGATGTCAAGTCCGCACTCATCATATGCATCTGCATATGCCTTCGGCATCAGCTCATTGACTGCATCATCATAAAAAATCTCCGGTCCGTACATCTTCTCGATCATCTGACGCGGAACTTTCCCCTTACGGAATCCCGGAAGGGAAATTTTATTTTTCTGCTTGTTATATGCACTTTGGAGCGCTTTCTCTAAATCATCGGCAGGGACCTCAATGGTAAGCTTAGCCATGTTCTTCTCTAATTTTTCTACCTGTAAACTCATTTACTATTTCCTCCTATTTCTATCCCATCTTCTGGTAGTGTAAAATGGGCATACTGCTTTGCACTCATTAAAGAAGTATAACACAAACATTTTCAAATATCTAGCCCCCGATTTCATCTAATCGAAGTATTTTTGCAATTAAATTGTCCATATCATCCTCATCAATAGAATAAATATCACTTGTATCTGCTTTTATCTTGAGAATCACTGTCTGTTTATCTCCGTACTCACTGTCTTCATATGATTTCTCCAGTAATTCATAAGCATGCCCTGCTATCTCATTCATGACCTGGTCTTGTATCTTTGCATCAGTTCCTTTATATTTCCCGTCCTTTATCTTTTCAGATATTCTTAACGCATCCTCCGCCAGAAGATCCCTGTACCTCAGAAAAATATCCGCAGGCTGTATGACAACCGGAACCTCATACTCCTTTTTTCCTGTCTTTTTTGCTTCCCCCACCTCATATCTCATTGAAGCAAAGACCGATGCGGCTAATTCTCCGAATTCTTCCGAAGCCTCATCCGTGATATCCATACCGTCCGTAATATATCCTGAGACAAAATCATCGATAAACTCCTGATACATCTCTTTTAAATCTTTCTGGGTGGCCCCCGCTACCAGACTCCTCGCATTTTTCGTATCCCCCTGAAACTGCAGATTAAGAATTGCTTCTGTGTATCCTGATGCATCGAAACCACCCCGGCAGCCGGTCACGGCAAAAAGGCTCTGACAAATAACAAGAATAAAGACAAGTTTTTTCAATCGTGCCATAATTTCCTCTTATCTGTTTTTATTCATATATAATAGATTCCGCGATACTGACAGCTTTTTCTCTCCCGGCAAGCACAGCGATCAATTCCAGTGCAAAATCAATTGCCGTCCCCGCGCCGCGGCTTGTCACGAGATTTCCGTCTACTACTACCGGGACTCTTACGATGACTGCTCCCTGGATCTCATTCTCCACTGACGGATAGCATGCGACACGCTTGCCCTTCAGCAGTCCCAGTTCACCAAGTACTGTCGGTGCCGCACAGATCGCGCCGACGACTTTGCCGTTTTCCGCAAAGTCTGTCACAACTTTTCTCACGCCTTCGTGTTCCTTCAGATTCGTCGTCCCCGGCATTCCTCCCGGAAGTACTATTGCATCTGCTTCCGAAAAATCCGCTTCCTCAAACAGATCTTCTGTCTGTACATTGATCCCGTGCGCTCCGTGAACCTGATATTCCTCGCCGATTGAAACCGTACCTACATATATCTGCGCTCTTCTTAACAGATCAACAACCGCTAAAGCCTCAATCTCTTCAAATCCGTCTGCCAGCAATACGTTTACTTTAATCATGGAAAATCTCCTTTCTTACACAATCCTATGAAAACATATTATCACCGTTTACTTTTGGTGTAAACTAAATTATAATGATATGAGGGGAATTTTGTATTATCATTCACACTTAAGGAGGCACAAATTTGGAAATCGAACGAAAATATCTTGTTAAGAATATACCCTTCGATCTAAAAGGCTGTCCCTGCCGGATCATAGAACAAGGATATCTCAGTACCGCTCCCGTTATACGCATCCGCAAGGATAATGAAAGCTTTGAACTTACCTACAAGTCAAAAGGGATGATGATACGGGAAGAATACAATCTCCCGCTCACAAAAGAAGCTTATGAACACCTTCTTTTAAAGATTGACGGACGGCTCATCAGAAAACGCCGCTACATGATACCGTTTAAAGAGAAACTGACTATAGAACTCGACATCTTTGAAGGAGAGCTTGCACCGCTCATTCTGGCAGAAGTAGAATTTCCCGATGAAGAAAGCGCTCATACCTTTACGCCGCCAGACTGGTTCGGAGAAGATGTCACATTTTCCGGCAGATACCACAACAGCCGGCTCAGCCAGGCTTAAACATAAAAACCGGTAATAACTCTGTGAAAGATCATTACCGGTTTTTGTACGGGTATATTTTTACTCTCCCATCGCAAATCCGTCGTGTACGGCATTCATCGCCTTGTCTATGTCCTTTTCATCAACCAGAACGGTGATCCTGATCTCCGATGTGGAAATCATATTGATATTTACTCTGGAATTATATAATGCTTCAAACATTCTGGCCGCAACACCCGGATTACTCATCATACCGGCGCCCACCACAGACAATTTGGCAACATTCGGATTACAACTTACTTCTTTGATCGTAAGTCTTTTTTTATTTCTCTCCAATATCTCCACCGACTGTTCCATATCCTCTCCCGCAACGGTAAAGGAGATATCCTTCGTCCCCTCCCGGCCGACAGACTGCAGGATAATGTCCACATTAATATTATTCTTCGCCAGTGTATCAAATATCTTAAATGCGGTTCCCGGTTTGTCCAGCACCCCGATCACCGAGATACGCGCCGTATTCTTGTCCGCCGCAACACCGGTCACTAACAGCTTCTCCATCTCTGCTCCTTCCCTGACCACAGTCCCTTCCGTATCATTCAGGCTGGACCGTACTACCAATTCCACATTATATTTCTTCGCCATCTCCACAGAACGGTTATGAAGGACTTTTGCCCCGAGGCTTGCCAGCTCAAGCATCTCATCGTAAGTGACTTCATCAAGCTTTTTCGCGTTCTTCACCACTCTTGGGTCCGCAGTAAAAACACCGTCCACATCCGTATATATCTCGCATCTGTCCGCATGCAACACAGCTGCCAGCGCCACTGCTGTAGTGTCTGAACCTCCCCTGCCTAACGTCGTGACATCATCATATTTATTCACACCCTGAAAGCCTGTGACGATCACAATCTTTCTAGAGTCAAGCTCATGCCGGATCCTCTCTGTCTCCACACGCTTGAATCTGGCATTCCCGTATCTGGACGTGGAATGCATCATAACCTGAAATGCATTCAGCGAAACCGCCGGCACATCCAGCGCCTGCATCGCCATCGCCATCAGTGCCGCCGACACCTGCTCGCCTGTAGTAAGGAGCATATCCAGTTCTCTTTTTTTCGCTTTCGGGTTGATCTCCTCCGCCATCGCGATCAGATCATCCGTCGTATCTCCCATAGCAGAAAGGACGACGACGACATCATTTCCGTCTTTATATTCCCTGATACAGCGCCTTGCCACATTAAAAATATGTTCTTTATCCGCGACAGAGCTTCCCCCGAATTTCTTAACAATTAACATACTTCCTCCTGCAGCAGATGTCCGATCAGCTTATAACCGTCGCGCCACACGGTCCCGGTACCTGCCGCCGTTTTTTCATTATATACCGACGGGCCCTTTTCCTCTGCTGTGCTGTCATATAAAAGATAAGGCACCGCCTCTCCCGTATGCGTTCTGACCTCAATCGGCGTAGGATGATCCGGAAGAAGAAGAAGTCTGTACTCCTCACCGGCCTCCTCCAAACCGCAGATCAGCGTTTTCAGCACTTTCTCATCGATATATTCAATAGCTGTAATCTTGTCCTCCACATTTCCCTGATGTCCCATCTCATCCGGAGCTTCCACATGGATATATGCAAAATCATAACCGTCATACGCCAACGCCCTCACGGCCGCCTGCGCCTTGCCTTTGTAATTTGTGTGAAGTCCTCCATTAGCGCCTTCCACCGCGATACTGTCCATCCCTGCACCAACCGCGATTCCTTTTAAAAGGTCAACTGCCGAGATCATCACCCCCTTTTTGTTCGTTCTCTCTTCAAAAGAATCCAGCGCCGGCTTTTTCCCTGCTCCCCAGAACCAGGCGGAATTCGCCGGGCGGAGTCCTTTTTTCCGTCTCTCCTGATTCACCGGGTGATCTTTCAGTATATCATAGCTTTTTTTCATCATATCCAAAAGCTTCGCATCCTCGGGGAGATAATCTCCTATTCTCCTCGTCAGGATATCATGAGGCGGTGTAAGTTCCGTAATCTTTCCCTTCTCCTTGACCAGAAGATGTCTGTAACTGGTCCCGGCATAGAATCTGTAACCGTCCTTCTCAAGCTCTTTCTTTAACGCTTCCACTAAAACAGCAGCCTCTTCTGTCGTAATCTCATCCGAGCTGTGGTCAATGATCGTTCTGTCCTCGTAGGCACACTCTTCCTCTGACAACGTCACGAGATTACATCGGAAAGACACATCCGCAGCTTTCATCTCCACTCCGATGCTCAGTGCCTCCAGCGGAGATCTCCCTGTATAGTAGATCTTCGGATCATATCCTAAAACCGCAAGATTTGCTGTATCGCTGCCCGGAGCCATCCCTTCAGGGACCATAGATACAAGCCCTACCTCAGACATCGCTGCCAGCCGGTCCATCTCCGGAACATATGCAGCCTCCAGCGTCGTCCTGCCGTCTAATTCCTCAAGCGGCCTTCCTGCCATCCCATCGCTTAAAACTACAATATACTTCATCTTCCTTCTCCTTATCCCTCTATGCGAATCATGTGCAGAATCTGGTCTTTATACCGATTCGCCCTTGTGTCATAGTCTCCCTCCATCATAACCGGGGTGATAAATCCAAATTCATCGTTAAGTCCCGGAACTTTTATGATCTCTACATCTCCGAAGGAATATTTAAGATTCGGAAGTTCTTTTTCTGCGTCGCCCTTCATGCGGATGAAGAATCTCCTCTTTGCATCGCCTTTATCTTCCAGCGTCAGCTTATCCTGCTTCCACATGGTCATGATATTTCTGTTCAGGTGCTTTGCGGCATCCACGACATCTGCCACAACCGCGCTGGCTGTAGGGAGCTTCCCTGCTCCGCTGCCATAAAACATCGCATCTCCCAGTACATTCCCATGTACAAAGATCGCATTGAACACATCATTCACATTATATAAAGGATGCTCCGGATACAGCATGCACGGCGCAACGATCGCATGAAGGCGGTCTCCAATCCTCTTGCTGGATGCAAGAAGCTTGATCGTTGTTCCCATCTCTTTTGCATACTTCATATCTTCTACCGTGATCTCCGTGATCCCTTCACAGTAAATATCCTCAAAATCTACCTGCTGCCCGGAGATCAGAGAAGACAGGATCGCAATCTTACGGCATGCATCATATCCTTCCACATCCGCCTCCGGATTGCGCTCCGCATAACCGTTGGCCTGTGCCTCTTTCAGCACCGTATCATAGTCCGCTCCTTCGTAGAACATCTTCGTCAGCATATAGTTCGTCGTACCATTCAGGATTCCGGTGATCTCTTCAACCTCATCTGCCGTCAGTGAAGAATTCAAAGGACGGATGATCGGAATACCGCCGCCGACACTCGCCTCAAACAGGAAATTAATATTATTCTCCTTCGCAATAGACAGAAGCTCCGCACCGTGCTTGGCTACCAGCGCTTTGTTAGATGTCGCCACGCTTTTTCCCGCCTGAAGACTTCTTTTTACAAAAGTATACGCCGGCTCAATGCCTCCCATGACCTCTACGACGATCTGGATATCCTTATCATTCACGATCGTCTCAAAATCATGGACAATCTTTTCCTGCACCGGATCTCCCGGGAAGTCTCTTAGATCCAGCACATACTTGATATTCAATTCTTCACCGATTCTCTGGTTGATCCGCGCACCGTTGGTATTCACTACCTCCACAACGCCTGAACCAACTGTCCCATAACCCATCACTGCTACGTTTATCATGATTTTCCTCCCTCTGACTGCCGGGCAGTTCCTTTCAGATAGGCATTGATAAATGTGTCAATGCTCCCGTCAAGCACAGCAGTCACATTACTGTTTTCTTCATTCGTCCTATGATCTTTGACAAGCGTATAAGGCTGCATGACATAAGACCGTATCTGATTACCGAAACCGATCTCTTTTACCTCTCCGCGTATATCCGACACCTTATCCGCCTGCTCCTGCTCTTTTAAAAGCTGCAGCTTTGCCTTGAGCATCTGCATCGCTTTCTCCTTGTTGTGGTGCTGGGAACGCTCGTTCTGGCACTGCACCACGATTCCGGTCGGAAGGTGGGTGATACGGATCGCAGAAGATGTCTTATTGACATGCTGTCCGCCCGCGCCGCTGGCACGGTAAGTATCGATCTTCAGATCATCGTCATCAATATCGATATCAATATCATTTTCAATATCCGGAACTACATCGCAAGATGCAAAAGACGTCTGCCTTTTCCCCGCTGCGTTGAACGGTGAGATACGTACCAGCCTGTGCACGCCCTTTTCAGATTTCAGATATCCGTATGCATTTTCGCCGTTCACCTCAAAAGTGACCGTTTTGATCCCGGTAATATCTCCGTCCAGGTAATCCAAAACCGTGATAGCAAACCCTTTCTGCTCCGCCCACCGGCTGTACATACGGTATAACATACCTGCCCAGTCACAGGATTCCGTGCCGCCTGCACCGGCATGGATCGTCATCACCGCATTGCATCTGTCATATTCCCCGGAAAGAAGTGTCTGGATCCGAAGTTCCTCATAGCAGGCTTCAAAGCTTTGTATCTCTTCTCTGATCTCCTGAATAACAGACGCATCGTCCTCCTCGTACCCCATCTCAATAAGAAGAAGAATATCTTCGTAACCTGTGTACATAGCATGTATCTTTTTTACAAGCTCCTGAAGATCTTTAAGCTCCTTCATGATCTTTTGCGATTCCTCCGGATTATCCCAGAAACCCGGCTCCTCTATCTTACATGAGAGTTCCTCGATCCTGTTTTCCTTGCCGGCAGAGTCAAAGTGAATCCCTCATCTCGGCAAGAGGTTCTTCATAAGCATTCATCAATGTTTTAAACTGATCTAACTCAACCACTCTATCACCTCTTTCAGATTGTTATTATATTCTATGCACTACTTTCGTCCGCAGCACTGCTTATATTTCTTGCCGCTTCCGCACGGACACGGGTCATTCGGATATACCTTTTTATCCGCACGCTTCTTCGGAGCACGTACGGCGCTTTCATCCTTGTTGGTCCCGGTCACCTTGGCAACCTGCTCCCTTTCTACCTTCTGCTCGATCTTTACATGGAACAGCGTACGTACTGTATCCTCAGTAATAGCATTGGTCATCTCGCCGAACATATCGTAACCGAGCATCTTATATTCAACCTTGGGATCTCTCTGCCCGTACGCCTGAAGCCCGATACCCTGCCTGAGCTGATCCATATCATCGATATGATCCATCCACTTTGCATCTATCACCTTCAGGAGCACAACACGCTCTATCTCCCGAAGATGTTCCGCCTCCGGAAATTCTGCTTCCTTCGTTTCATAAGCCTTCGCTGAACGTTCCTTGAGCATATGCTTAAGCTGCTTCTGGCTCATTCCCCTGACATCCTCTTCTGTCACAGGATCCATCGGAATCGTCGCTCTGATCGCACGTGACAGATGCTTTAAATTCCAGTCTTCATAGTCCATATCCGCCGGAATCATCTTATCTACCAGATTCTCCAGATAGTCATTGATCATATGGAAGATGGAATCCCGCATGTTCTCACCGTCAAGAACTCGTTTTCTCTCTTCATAGATGATCTCTCTCTGCTCGTTCATTACCTGATCATATTCTAACAGATTCTTACGGATTCCGAAGTTGTTGCTCTCAATCTTCTCCTGCGCTTTTTCAATGGCACTCGAAAGCATCTTATGCTCGATCTGCTCTCCTTCTTCAACGCCGAGAGTAGTAAATATATTCATCAGACGCTCTGACCCAAACAGACGCATGAGGTCATCCTCAAGGGAAATATAGAATCTCGATTCCCCCGGGTCTCCCTGACGTCCTGAACGTCCTCTTAACTGATTATCAATACGTCTCGACTCATGGCGCTCCGTACCGATGATCTTTAATCCGCCTGCATCTCTCGCTTCATCATCCAGCTTAATATCCGTACCGCGGCCTGCCATATTCGTAGCAATAGTAACCGCATCATGCACGCCTGCCTGCGCAACGATCTCAGCCTCCATCTCATGATACTTGGCGTTCAGCACATTATGCTTTATCCCCCGTCTCTTCAACATTCCGCTCAAAAGCTCCGATGTCTCGATAGTGATCGTACCTACTAGAACAGGCTGATGCTTTGCATGGGCAGCTTCTATCTCTTCGCACACTGCCCTGAATTTTTCCTTCTGCGTCTTATATACCGCATCATTCAGATCCCGGCGGATAACCGGAACATTAGTCGGTATCTCTATGACGTCCATCCCGTATATCTCACGGAACTCCTTCTCTTCCGTAAGCGCTGTACCTGTCATACCCGCTTTTTTCCTGAATTTATTAAACAGATTCTGGAAAGTGATCGTCGCAAGAGTCTTGCTCTCTCTTCTGACTTTCACATGCTCTTTCGCTTCAATTGCCTGATGGAGGCCGTCAGAATAACGCCGTCCCGGCATGATGCGCCCGGTAAATTCGTCCACGATCAGGACCTCATCATCTTTTACCACATAGTCCTGATCCCTGAACATCAGATTATGAGCACGCAGAGCCAGTATGATATTGTGCTGGATCTCGAGGTTATCCGCGTCCGCCAGATTCTCCAGATGGAAGAATTTCTCAACCTTGCGCACACCGTCTTCTGTCAGGTTGACATTCTTCTCTTTCTCATTGACGATAAAATCTCCGGTCTCTTCAATGTCCTCGCCCATAATCGCATTCATCTTGGAAAATTCCCCGCTTGCCTCGCCTCTCTCCAGCTGACGGGCAAGTATATCGCACGCCTCATAAAGCTTCGTGGATTTTCCGCTCTGCCCCGATATGATAAGAGGAGTCCTCGCCTCATCGATCAGTACCGAATCCACTTCGTCAATGATAGCGTATTTGAGTCCCCTTTGGACAAGCTGCTCTTTGTATATGACCATATTGTCTCTCAGATAATCAAATCCAAGCTCATTATTCGTAACATAAGTGATATCACAATTATACTGGTCACGCCGCTCATCATTATCCATGCTGTTAAGCACACAGCCTACTGTCAGGCCAAGGAATTCATGCACCTGTCCCATCCATTCCGCATCACGCTTTGCCAGATAATCATTGACCGTGACTATGTTGACGCCTTCTCCGGTCAGTGCATTCAGATATGCCGGCAGTGTCGACACAAGAGTTTTTCCTTCACCGGTCTTCATCTCTGCGATACGGCCCTGGTGGAGAATGATTCCGCCGATCAGCTGTACACGGTAATGCTTCATGCCAAGAGTCCGGACAGCCGCCTCCCTTACTACAGCATATGCCTCCGGCAGGATATCGTCTAACGTCTCTCCCTGTCCAAGTCTTTCTTTAAATTCTCTTGTCTTATTCTTAAGCTCTCCATCTGAAAGCTTCTGCATCTCCGGCTCCAGTGCCTCTATCGCATCTACGACCGGATAAATACGCTTTAACTCATTCTCACTATGCGTCCCGAATATCTTCTGCAATAAACCCATATCGAAAAACTCCTTGTCCGTAAAATTTGCTATCCTACATTGTAGCACTAACCCCACCGCAATTCAACCAGTTTATAAAGTGTTCACACAATTGTTACTATTCGCAGCCGCTCCAAAGTACCTAGAATCAGTTACGTATAATGCCTTACCGCATCGAAAGGAATCTTCCCCCCGAAGATATCCAGCGCGCTCCCGATGGTAAAATCAAGCTTTCCCTCCGTTATCTCCCGAAATCTTTCAAGATCCGCAAGGCTCCCGATTCCTCCCGCATAAGTAACCGGCGCCCCTGCACAGTTCCTCAAAAGTCCCGCCAGTCTTTCATCCACTCCGGCAGAACGCCCCTCCACATCAACCCCGTGGACGAGAAATTCGTCACAGTATTCTGCAATTTTTTCAAATACCTGAGCAGACAGCTTTACTTCTGTAAACTTCTGCCACCGGTCTGTCACGATATAATATGCCTCTTCTTTTTTGCGGCAGCTCAAATCAATGACAATATGCTCTTTACCCACTGCTTTCTTTAAAAGTTCCAGATTCTCCCACTGTATCTGTCCGTTTTTAAACACATAGGATGTCACGATAACATGGCTCGCCCCCATTTCAAGAAAGTACTCCGCATTTTCTGCGTGGATGCCTCCGCCGATCTGAAGCCCAAAAGGATACGCCCTAAGCGCCGCCTTTGCCTGTCTCAGGGTGGCTTCATAGTATTCCGAGGAAGGCGGATTTAAAAGGATCACATGTCCTCCCCAGAGCCCGTTTTCCTTATACATCCGAGCAAAATGATCCGCATCATGCACAGATGCAAAATTCTCTTTTGCGCTGTCTCCTTCATCTTTAAGGCTCCCGCCCACGATCTGTTTTACTTTTCCGTTATGTATGTCAATACATGGCCTGAATCTCATCGTATTTCCCCCTTGTTAAATGTATGATGCGATTCTGAGTATACCATATTTTACAGTTCCATGCAAAAAGACAGAGCAATCTTTACCATGCCCTGCCTTTTATCCCTGCCGCACAAATTAACGGTTTGTATCTTCAGTATTGCGGTTATTATTGCTGTCTGTACTGTCTTTCACGCCGTCGCCGATCTCGTCCGCGCCGTCCTTGATGTCATCACCGATCTCGTCCATGACACCTTCGCCGCTACCGTTGTCATTGCCGTTTGCTGTTCCGTCAGTCGCGCCGTTGGTGTTTCCTTCGTTTCCTGTTCCGTTCGTTCCCGCAGCATCATCTGCCGCTCCATTGGCGTTGCCGTCCTGTGCTGCTCCGTTGTCATCAGCGTTGTTGCTGCTTCCGCAGGCTGTCATGCCCATAATCGTCCCCACACATACAAGTGCGAGAAATAATCTCTTTAACTGTTTCATCACTATTCTCCCTTTCATTCATGTATATATATCTGTTGATCAAGTAATACTTGTTACCAGTAATATTTACAGATTCAAAAAAAATATACCTTTCCATGATTGGGAGTTTTTTACAGTTACATTTTTTCTGCGATCCTGCCGCTTCGGTAAGAGTAAAGAAGCTTCTCCAAATCCTTGATCTGCTCCTTGAGCTCTCTTCCGATATCCGTATCGCCCACAAGCTTTCGCTCTGCCATGCGTCTTACCGCCACGCTCTTTGCATGGATATCATTCTCCTTTTCAATAGCCGCCTCCGTGGATTCAAATGGATCGTGGGCCGCCAGGATCATGCCGTGGGAATTGTAGATGAGCGTATAGCCCGCAATCCCCGTCTCCTTCTGGTAAGCCCTGGAAAATCCGCCGTCGATGACTAAGACCTTCCCGTCGCACTTCACCGGACTCTCGCCGTTTTTCGTCTTCACCGGCACATGACCGTTGATGATGTGGGACTCTTCCGGGTCAAGGCTGAATTCCTTCAATATATTATTCACCGTATCCTCGTCCTCCAAGAGGGTATAATACGGATTTTTCTTTTCCTTGTGAAGCTCCTTCTCTTCCAGAAAATACCGCTCGAAGGTCGCCATCTTGTTCTTGCCGAAAAGCGGGGAATTTTCATTGAGCCAGATGTACCACATCATATCCTTGCCGCGCTTTTTTTCCTTTTCATCCAGCGCGTAGAAGCCCTTCCTCACATAGCTTTCCAGCACCTCATAGAGCGCCCGGCCTTTATAGTATTTCCCGTAAAGCTTTACCTTCTTAAAGCTTCCGTCCTCGTTTAGAGGTACGCACCCGTGATAGAGGAGATTGCCGTTATGTACTTTGTAAAGCGCGCCTTTATTTAACAGGAAGCGCATGTGCTCCTGAAGCTTTCCACAGTTTAAAAATGCCTTCTCGAGCCGGTGCATGATATCCTCTTCCTCTGGGGTGAGCTCGTACGGATCTGCCGGATTCACCGTCGGAAAATTACTGTCCTTAAGCTTATATACCGCGCCGTTGATCTCGATCGTCCCCGCCTCGTAATCAATGTGATGGAGAAGATTCCGGTCCTCCATCAGAAAGTCCGGATTCTCCCGGATGATCTGCCCTTCCACCTTAAACTGGATCACCGACATGGCCTTGTGCATCTTGATGTCAAGAAGCATCTCGCTGTCTCCGTAGTCCGGCTCGCCTTTAAGCTGGAAACACTCACAGGGGTCTTCCCGGTACGTATTCATGGAAAATGAAGCCAGCGGAAGCAGATTGATCCCGTAGCCGTCCTCCAGGATGTCCAGATTGCCGTACCTTGCGCAGATGCGGATCACGTTAGCGATACAGCCTCTCTGTCCCGCCGCCGCGCCCATCCAGAGCACGTCATGGTTCCCCCACTGGATATCTACCGAATGATGGTGTCTTAGTTTGTCCATGATGATATGCGGCCCCGGTCCCCGGTCATAGATATCCCCCACAATATGCAGATGGTCCACCGTAAGCCTCTGGATAAGCTCGCTGAGGGCGATGATAAAGTCCTCCGC
>CATLEM010000046.1 GCA_949916155.1 uncultured Dorea sp. | reverse complement strand
GAGGAAGAGGCTTTGATTATGTGTTTGAGACGGCAGGCAATACGATCACGATGAAGATGGCATTTGAACTGGCGGCAAATAAGGCGGATGTGTGCTTTGTGGGGACGCCGACTAAGGACTTGAGCTTTTCGGTGAAAGAGTGGGAGAATATGAACCGCAAGGAATTTACCCTCACAGGTTCATGGATGTCTTACAGCGCGCCGTTCCCAGGGCAGGAGTGGAAAGCAGTCGCCCACTACTTTAAGACTGGGGACTTAAAGTTCGACGAGTCGTTTATCTACAAGAAAGTACCTCTTAAAGATATTGCCGAAGCTTTTGAGTGGTACAAGATGCCCGGAACGGTAAAAGGAAAGATATTGATCGACAGCGAACAATAAACAATGGGGAAAGATATTGACTGACAGCGGATAATAGATATAGGGAAAAATATTGTCTGACAGCGGGCAATAAATAATTGTACGGTATGTGAAGGAGAGAACAATGGCAGTGATACATCCGCTCCACGAGATGATGGAGCATAGAAGAAATGGTGAGAAGGCAGGAATCCCTTCTTACTGCAGCGCAAATAAATACGTACTGGAAGCAGCACTTGAGAGAGCGAAAGCGTCAAACCGCCCGGTGCTTATCGAGGCAACCGCAAATCAGGTAAACCAGTTCGGCGGATATACAGGAATGCGTCCGAAAGATTTTAAAGGGCTTGTGTCCGGGATGGCAAAGGAGATGGGCGTAGATGAAAGCCTCCTTATCCTGGCGGGGGATCATCTTGGGCCGCTTACCTGGAGCGATGAGCCGGAAGCAGAGGCGATGAAAAAGGCAGAAGATCTGGTCCGTGAATTTGTGGAAGCTGGGTTTACAAAGATACATCTTGACACGAGCATGAAGCTGGGGGACGATTCTAAGACAGAGATGCTGGCGACAGAAGTGATCGCCAGAAGAGGCGTGAGGCTTTATCAGGCCTGTATGGATTCTTATGAGAAATTAAAGAAGGCGGATCCGGATGCCATGCGCCCGGTCTTTATCATCGGAAGTGAAGTGCCTGTTCCGGGCGGGGCGCAGGAGGCAGAAGAAGGAATCAGTGTGACCAGGCCGGAGGACTTCCGAGACACCGTAGATACATATAAGCGTGTCTTTGAAGAAGAGGGCGTGAAAGACGCATGGAAGGATATAATCGCAGTCGTTGTACAGCCGGGCGTGGAATTCGGCGATGCGCAGGTGTTCTATTATGACAGGAAGAATGCGAAAGAACTGTGCGACAGCCTTAAGGATTATCCGGAGATTGTCTTTGAGGGACATTCCACCGATTACCAGAGCAGGAAGTGTCTGAGGCAGATGGTGGAAGACGGAATTGCTATCTTGAAAGTAGGACCCGCGCTGACATTCGGCCTGAGAGAAGCATTGTTCGCCCTGAGCAGGGTGGAAGAGGAACTGATCCCCGAAGAAAAAAGGGCTCATTTTGAGGATGTACTTATCAATGCGATGCTTGAAGAACCGAAAAACTGGCAGAAGCATTATCACGGCAGTGAGGATGAGATCGCATTTGCCAGAAAGTACAGCTACTCAGACCGATGCAGATATTATATAGGGGATGAAAAAGTTCAGGAAGCAATCGACAGGCTGATTGAAAATCTTTCCGGGGTTGAGATCCCTATGAATATTATCCATCAGTATCTTCCGAAGCAGTATGATAAGATCGTGAGTGGGGAACTTTCTAAGACGCCGCTTGCGATGATCAAAGACGGGGTTGCGCAATATATGGAAGATTATGAATACGCGGCGTATTAAAGCTGCGGACGATAGATAAGAATAATTTGTGATTAGGGCGGCAGTCAGCAAAAACTGCCGCCGTATCATTTATGCGGATTTTATTAACTTTATCTTGTAAGTTTCTGTTTTCATTGGTGTTTCAACCAGAAAATCCAATTTAATGAAGTGAAAAAAATAAGTAAAATTAAAAAAGATATCCAAGGAAAGGAGAACGTGTTATAATGGGACTAGCACAAAGACAGTTGTACTTTGGAGGTAGTATGTTGATGGATAATGAGGATAAATCGTATACAATAGCAGATATAGAGGCATTGCCGGAAGGGGAGAGAGCAGAGCTTATAGACGGGAAGATGTACATGATGGGAACACCCACTGCAACACATCAAAGAATGGTCGGATTTTTATACCTGAAATTTGCAAGTTATATAAATGGCAGAAAAGGTAAGTGTGAAGTCTTTTTATCTCCGTTTGGAGTATATTTGAACGAGTCAGATAATTATGTCATACCGGATCTGCTCATAGTCTGTGATAAGGACAAGGTAGATGAGAAAGGCTGCCATGGAGGACCGGATCTTGCTGTTGAGATCGTTTCCCCGAGTTCCAGAAGGATGGACTATGCAGTAAAATTGTTTAAATATCGGGCTTATGGCGTGAGGGAGTATTGGATCGTCGACACAGAAAAGAAACGGATTCAGGTATATGATCTGGAGCGTGATGATCTGGAGGAATATTCATTTTCAGATAAAGTGCCTGTGGGAATCTATGAAGGAGATCTGGAGATTGATTTTGCGGAAGTACTGTAACCGGGTATTAAGAAGCTGCCGCAGGAGCGCCGAAGGACAGACTTTGCGAGTAATGTATTGTTGTGCTGTCAAATGCATCAAACAATATATTGGGCAAAAGATGTCATTATCCGGGGCTTCTGCGGCAGTTATGATCTGTGCGTCTGGTTTATAATTCGGAGATCGTACAGTCTCCGTAGATGGATTTCCAGTCAGCGTCAAACCCGGCAACCGCGTTGGTGATATAGGACTGCTGCAGTGCGGATACAAGGATAGAGGGATCCATTGTTGCCGCATGTGCGCCTGCGATATGCGCTTTATCGACCTGTCCTGCATTTTTAAAGCTTGCCGCTACTATGGTAGTCGGGTAGTGGTACAATGCAGCCATTTCCGCAAAAGAAGCAATGATCTCTTCCGGATCAAGCCCCATATTTTCCATACGGTTATAATAAGGAGCGATAAAATCCGCGCCTGCTTCCATGGCTAAAAAGCCCTGGATTTTATTATAGATAGCGGTAGCGGTGACACGGATTCCCTGTGCTTTCAGCTTCTTGATCGCGTGGATTCCTTCCATAGTTACCGGCACTTTGATATACACATCTTTATCTACGGCATTTAAAATCCGGTCCGCATCTTTTAACATCCCTTCCGTATCCAGCGCTGTTACCTGAATATGTAATGATTTGTCCCTGCCTATGATAGAGCGGATTTCATTCATATGCGAGAAAAAATCTATTTTACCTTCATTTTTTACGATGGACGGATTGGATGTCACTCCCGCGATCGGAAAAATCTCATTATACTTACGGATTGCTTCAAGATTGGCTGTGTCTAATAAATACTTCATAATTACCTCCTGATTGTCGTGGCTGTTTTTTGAACAGGAATCATACTAAGGTTACGATGATTCCCTGTTCTGTTAAATACTGGTATTCGGATTCTTTAATCCCTGAATCGGTGATGATCTCATGTACATTGTCAAGACTCAGGAAAGAGACCGCTCCGGGATGGCAGAACTTTTCGGAATCCGTCAGTACATAGGTATGGACGGCCGAAGAGATCATCCCGCTTAATGTATCGAGCCGGATCAGGTCGTCTCCGGTAAATCCGAATTGCCTGGAGTACCCGTCCGTACCGATAAAGATCTTGTCTACATGAAAAGATTTTGCGGCATTTTTGGTGAGCGGTCCTACAAGGGACTGGCTCTTCGGCTGCAAAGTCCCTCCGAGAAGGATGAGCTGAATGTTCGGATAATCTTTTACATAACTGGCGATGTACAAAGAACTTGTGACCATCGTTATATTCTGCTTTGTTCTGGCAAGTTCTTCCGCAAACAGCGCGCAGGTCGAACCGGATTCGACCATGATCATCTCGCCGTCCTGTACATGCATAGCGGCTGCCTGGGCAATCTTTAGCTTTTGTTCATAGCGAAAAGCCATCCGGTAGTTGATATCTCCCGGATCAATCGGAACCGCGTATCCCCGTTCGCGTTTTAAAACTTTACGTTTTTCCAGATAATCAAGATCCTTGCGGACGGTTACTTTGGAAGTATGAAGGTATTCGGCAAGAGTCCCGACTTCTGTCTTTCCGTGTTTCGTAATATACTCTAAAAGAGCAGTATGCCGTGTGTTCATTCAGATCCCCCCTTTTTTGTGATTTTTGTGTTTTTACATGACCTTTTGCCTTGCTGTCATTAACTACATGATAACACTGAATTTGCAATAAGTCAATATATTTAATTTCGTACGAAAGTAATTTTTATTTCGCAATTTACATTTTTTGGATTGTATGATATGATAAAGATAATAAGATGAAGGGCATTTAGTGTCAGGAAATATAAAACAGGAAAGAACAGAGGTGGCGAAAGTGAAAAAATATCTGATTGCGCATGATCTGGGAACTTCGAGCAATAAAGCGACATTATTTTCAACGGAAGGGAAATTAATAAGAAGTCATACGGTTCCGTATGATGTTCATTTCTTTCACAAAAACCGTGCGGAGCAGGATACAAAAGACTGGTGGGACGCAGTATGCGCTGCGACAAAAGAGATTATAGCCGGCGTTGATCCGTCGGATGTTCTTGCAATCTCATTTTCCTCTCAGATGCAGGCGTGCGTTGTAGTAGACCGCGGGGGGAACGCATTGCGGCCGGCGATGATCTGGGCGGATCAGAGAGCGGAGAAGCAGGCCAGAGAATTAGAGGATAAAGTCGGTTTTGAGCGGATGTATGAATTAAACGGACATCGCATAAGCGCCAGCTACAGTATTGAGAAACTCATGTGGATCCGCGACAACGAGCCGGAGATTTATGAAAAAACCTATAAGATGCTGCTTGCAAAGGATTATATCATCTGCCGGCTGACAGGCCGGTTCGTAACAGATTATTCAGAAGCCTCAGGTACGGATGCATTTGACCTAAGAGGTCTTAAATGGTCGGAGGAGATTATGGAAGCGGCGCAGATTGATATCCGCAAAATGCCGGAGCTTCACGCATCAACGGATGTGGTCGGCCATCTTACGCAGGCGGCCGCTGAAGAACTGGGACTGACAGCGGATACGTCAGTTGTCTGCGGCGGCGGCGACGGTCCCTGCTCCGCCCTTGGCGCAGGCAGTATAGAATCCGGGCAGATGTTTCTGTCGTTCGGTACTTCGGCGTGGATTGCAGGTACGTCTGACCAGGTGTTGTTAGACAGGGACAAGACTTTGATCTGCTTCGGGCATGTAATTCCCGGCAAATATATGCCATGCGGAACTATGCAGGCCGCCGGCAGCTCTTACTCTTACATAAAGAACGCTCTGTGTAAAGAAGAAGAGAAAAAGGCAAAAGAACAGGGAATATCCGTGTATGATATATTGAATCAGTTAGTAGGGCAGTCTCCGTCCGGGGCTAAAGGACTGATTTTTCTGCCCTATATGTTAGGCGAGAGAAGCCCGAGATGGAATCCCGATACGTCGGGAAGCTTCCTGGGGATTAAGATGGAGCATGAGAAGTGTGATTATATCCGCGCGGTGTTAGAAGGCGTAGCCATGAACCTTAATATTATCTTAAACGCCCATAAAGAGAATCTGGAGATCACAGACCTTATACTGACCGGCGGAGGAGCAAAGGGCGATGTACTCGCGCAGGTTCTGTCGGATGTGCTGAATGTGAACCTTCACCGGCTTGACCATGTAGAAGAAGCGACGTCCATTGCGGCGGCTGTCATAGCGGGGATCGGCGTCGGCGTGTTCAAAGATTTCACGGTGATCCATCAGTTTGTGAAGCAGGAAAGTTTCTTTGCGCCGGATCAGAACGCGGAAAAAATCTACAGATTTCAAAAACAATGTTTTGAAAAAGGTTATCAATGTCTGAAAGAATATTACAAATTAGAAAAAAATATCGGATCAGACAATCAATAAGAAACGAAAAAATTGTCATAGAAATCGCTGCCTTTCTTCCTGGCCGGACAAAGGCGGCGATTTCTCTTGACAAGAAATGGTTATATGATATAATACCAATAAGAGATATTTTTTGGGCTAAATGGTCTTATAGTCCAATACCAATTTATGATGGAAAGTGAGGTGAGTATGATGACTCTGAAGATTTTTCAAAAGGGATTTAATTATTCTCAGGACGGGCAGGGAAACCGACTGGTGTATCATCTGCAGGGATGCAATATGAGCTGTATGTGGTGCGCCAATCCGGAGGGTATGAAGATGGACGGCGTTATCTATACAGATAAAGACTGGATCGAAGATGCGTTATGCCCAAAGGGAGCAGTGAAGGAGGGAGAACTTGACCGGATGATCTGCGGCAGATGTACGGACAGGGAATGTCTCTCCGTAAAGCACAGAAGTAAGGGAATCCGTCTCTCCTGTGAAGAGAGGACTGTGGATGAAGTGTATGAGGAGATTGTAAGGAGCCGTCCCATGTTCTATGACGGTGGGGGAGTTACATTTACCGGGGGAGAGGCGACGATGCAGTTTGAACCGCTGAAAAGTCTTCTGATACGCCTAAAGGAAGTTGGGATACATACGGCCGTTGAGACGAACGGGAGCCACCCGGGGCTTCCAAAGCTTTTTCCGTATATCGATCAGCTTATTATGGACTGTAAGCACTGGGACGGGGAAAAGCATAAAAAATATACAGGCGTTTCCATAGAGACGGTACTTTGTAATCTTAAAGCGGCGGCAAGGGATCACGGACGGGTAGATATACGGATACCTCTGATCGGAGGAGTAAATGACAGCGAAGAAGATATGGAAAAGTTTGTCAGTCTTTTTCAGACACTGGGAGGCTCTGGGGTGACATTCGAGATCCTTAAGTATCATGAGTTTGGGAAAAATAAATGGAAGCAGTGCGGATGGACTTATAAGATGGATGAGAGCGCCCATGTGACGTTGGAGCAGATCAGGCATTTTAAAGAGTTGATACAAAGCTGCGGTTTAAATTATAAGAAAAGTTAAGACGGAAGGTCGGTTAAGAAAGGAGAAGGAGCATGGAAATTAAAGCTGTTTTAAACGCTGTGGAGATTACTGAACTTGCAAAAAAACGTTTTCAGGAAGAAAGGAAGCTTGACCATCTGGAGGGCTGGTTTCTGGCAAAAGAGATTCAGAGAGAATGTGACGAGAAGTATAAGGATGAAAAGGATTGTATCCGTATTGCCAGGACACAGGTCGAGGTGATGAAGAGCATCCCTCTTTTTGTCGGAGATTACCATATGTTTGCCGGAACACAGGATGATTCCTTTGCCAGATCCTACGCGCTTATAAATCCCGCGTTCACGGTAGATTCTTTCAGCGGTTACTGCGATCCGGTGGCGGTGTTTGGAGATATCGGCCCGATCGGAGATATCACACAGGAAAGAATCGATGCATTAAAAGAATATAATTCCCATACGCCGTATGCAGAAGCGCTCAGAAAAGCATATGACATCGCGGGGGACAGTACAAGCGAGGCTGTTTTTTTCATTGAGCAGGTAACGGGGCATTTGATTCCGGATGTACGGAAGCTCCTGGCGGCAGGAACAAAAGGGCTGAAAGAGGAGATCGGCAGGAATCAGGCTTCGTGTACGGATGAAAGAAAAGATTATTTTGAAGCGATGAAGATATCCCTTGATGCACTGGAAGTACTGGCGGACAGATACCGGGAACTGGCAGAAGAGAAAGAACAGGCGGCAGAAGAAAAGGATAAAGGGCGTTACCGTCTCATGAAGGATACGCTGAAAAAGGTTCCGAGGGAAGGCGCGGATAATCTTTACGAGGCGATTCAGTCGTTTATTCTGATCTGGCAGACGATGTGCCTGGAGCAGACGCCGAACCCCTTTGCTTTTTCTGTCGGAAACGCAGACCGCATCTTTGAGCCTTACCGGGCGAAGACGCATATGAGCAGGGAAGTGGCGGCTTCGCTTTTTAAGCATCTTCTTGTATTTTTTAATGTGGCAGACCGCAGTTGGGCCATCTCCCAGAATCTGATCGTAGGCGGAAAGTCCAATGACGGGGAGGACCTCACCAATCTAAGTTCCTATGCACTTTTAGATGCGTATTATGACATGAATCTCCCGCAGCCGATCCTGTCGGTAAAGCTGCATAAAAATACACCGGGGGAACTGTACGAAAGTCTTGGAAGATTTTTCTTTACGCCGGGGTGCCTTACTCCTTCATTGTTCAATGACGATAGTCTGTTTCCGGTCTTAAGCGCCCACGGGGTGGATGACGAGGATCTTGAAGATTACTCGGTGGCCGGCTGTCAGGAACCGCTTATTATGGGAAAGGACAACGGAAATACAACGAATAGCTGGCTCAATCTCGGAAAGATCCTGGAGCTGTGTATCAACGGCGGAGTGTCAACGATTACCGGAAAGAAGCTCGGGAAGACAGATGAAGAAAACGGCTGTGAGAATAAGCTTATGGTGCTTCAGAATATCCGGGAAATCTTTTATAAAAATGTAGATGAGTATGCAGATCAGATGGCTGCGTCAGCCAACGCGGCATCAGAAGCGATCGGTATCCTTCAGGTTCCGTTTCTGTCTTCGATGATGGGCGGCGCTGAGTCGGGAATCGATACGCGGGATACAAAAAAGCAGGGAACAAAATATAACGGGAGCGGGTGCCTGATCCACGGGCTTTCTGTAGTCGCGGATTCTTTTATCGCCATTGACACTCTTTTGAGAGAGAGACCGGAGGATGCAGACCGTTTCATAGAGGCTCTCCGTACGGATTTTGAAAATGATCCTGAGATGCGCCAGTACCTTCTTAGCTGTAAGAAATTCGGCAATAATATCGAGGCTGTTGACCTTGAGGCAAGAGAGATCGCGGGCAGAGTCAGCGATATCGTATCATCTAAGAAAAACTATCTGGGCAATCCGTTTCGGAGCGATTTCTCTACGCCGTCCACGCATCTTTTGTACGGATACTGGGTCGGCGCGACGCCGGACGGAAGAAAATCCAGGGATATGTTAGGATACGGCGTGGACCCGCTGTACGGAGAGGCTCATTCAGGACTGGGCTTCAGAGTGCTTTCCGGGATGCATCTTCCATATGAGAAGATGAACGGAGGATATGCGTCTCATTTCGGCATTAATCCCAATTACTTCAAGGCGGATACTTTTGAAGGAAAGGGCAGAGAGTTTAAGGAAAAGATTGTAGCTCCTTTATTTTACAATCCGGCAAATGAAAAGATCCAGCCATTTTATCTGTACGTAAATGTAACGACGCCGGATATGCTGAGAAAAGTGCTGGCAAATCCGAAAAAGTATGCTCCGGGCGGAGTATATATTATGAGAATTCATGGCACATTTGTCAATTTCCTGGATCTGTCGCCGGCAATACAGGAAGATATCATCACAAGGCTCGATATGGAGTCTACGAGTATTGAGTGTTAGGGGGTTGTGTGAGGGACGGCCGGATTCCCTTGTATCCTCCGCTCCGAGGCTTCGCTTAGCCTACGCTCCGGACACAAGGGAATCCGGCCTGTGTACACAGATGTGCAGATATGGTAATATAGCGGAGGTAGGAAAATGTTTCGGGGTGTGAGATGACTTGAGGATTTTGACCGGGCAGGTATGTGATGGCTTTGACCGGGCGGGGAGGATGGAAAAGGTATGGTAAAGAAGGAGGGAGACTGTGGGTGCGGAGGTGTCGGAACTCAGGTATCTTGAGTTGAAGAATAAGATTTGTTATCAGATATATAAGGGCGTGTATCAGGACGGGGAGAGGATTCCTTCGGAGAGACAGCTGGCGCTGGATTATGATGTGAGCCGGATCACGGTGAGAAAGGCGCTTGAGCTTTTAGAAGAGGAGGGACTGGTTGTACGGGTGGTTGGAAGCGGAACCCACGTGCAGCTCAGGAACTGGGGGAATGATACGGCGCTTGACATGGCGGCTCTGGTGGCGCCTTCAAAAAATCCCTTTTTTGTGGAATTTATCGCAAAGTTCCAGAAGACGGCGTGGGAGCATGATACGCTTCTTTTATATGTGGAGGTTCCAGAAAAGACAGGGCTGGAGGATTGTTTATATCAGTTGTACAGCAGAAATATCAAAAATGCGGTTGTCTGGCCGGATGATAAACAGGTGGATGCCGATAAGCTTTTAAGGCTTCGCAGTATCGGGATGAATCTTGTGTTTTTTGATACGGATGCAGCATTCCCCTATGCGGACTGCGTGTATCTGGATAATGAGGATGCTATGAAAACATTGCTTGAAAGCCAGGGGAAACAATACTACAGATATCTTGATATCGGATGGGATAAGCTTTCTGTCAGCAATGTAAGGAAAAGAGAAGAAGCGTTTCGAAAGAACTGTCCGGACGGTCAGGTGATCCGGGTTTCGTGGGGGCAGGATCGGAGTATCAAAGAAGACGACATACGGCGGATAGAGGAAGCCGTGCGCAATATGGGAGAGGGCCTTCTGGTATGCAACGACAGGGAACTGGGACAGCAAACGGCAGAACACCTCTTTAAAACAGGAAAGAAAAATAAGGCTTCGCTGGCAGTTGTTGATGATTTTGAAGGCTCAAAGAGCTGTCTGGTTTCGGCATACAGACAGGATCTTTCAGGGTACGCAGAGCGTATCTATAAGCGCCTGGAGGAACAGGCGGCAAAGGGCAGTGAGTGGAAGGCAGAAAATCTGCCGGTAAAAGGAACATATATTGTTTACAGGGAAGGAGAAAGATAGTATGGAATGTTTTGTGGGAATTGATATAGGTACATCCAGCGTAAGGGCGGTCGCGGTTGACAAAAAAGGACAGACACTGGCGGCAGGACAGTGCGAGTATGATATCATCAAACCAGAGCTTAATCAGGCGGAACAGAGCATGGAGATGATGTGGGAGGCTGCGGTCCGGGCGATCCGCCTGATGCTTGAAAAAGATGCGGCGCTTAAAGAGAGTATCAAAGGCATCGGGTATTCGGGGCAGATGCACGGACTTGTCATGCTGGACAAAGACAAAAAACCGATCCGCAACGCGATCATCTGGGCAGACCAGCGGACAGCGCCCCAGATCGCGAAGATCTATGAGACAGTTCCGAAAGAAGAGTTCGGCGCTGTGTACTGCAACCGGCTCAGCACTGGGTTTGCGCTTGCTTCTCTGATGTGGGTAAGAGAGCATGAACCGGAAAATTACGAAAAGATCGATAAGATCATGTGCCCGAAAGATTATATCAGATACCGGATGTGCAAAGAAGTCGGGACCGATGCTTCGGATGCCAGTTCTACAGGCATGTGGGATATGAAAAAGAGAACGTGGGCCTATGATATTCTTAAGAAGCTTGAAGTGCCGTTTTCCTTTTTGCCGGAAAGCCGCGAGGCTTATGAAAGGGCAGGGGAAGTAACGAAAGAATGTGCGGGTCTTACAGGTCTTAAGGAAGGAACGGCTGTCGCTTATGGCGGCGGTGATTCTCTGATGATGGAGCTGGGAAACGGAATGATCAGGGACGGCTTCATGGCATCTACGATCGGAACCGCCTGCCATCTTACCTGCGCGCTTGAAAAGCCTCTTTATGACCCGGAACTACGGACGAATACATGGTGTCACGCCAATGAGCATCTGTGGAGTATCATGGGAGCGCACTTGAGCGGCGGGGTAGCGCTTAAGTGGCTTAAAAATCAGATTCTTCTGATGGGGACATTTGACGAGATGAACGAGTACGCCGCTAAGATTCCGGCAGGGAGCGAAGGCCTTATGTTCCTTCCTTATCTGAACGGGGAGCGGACGCCTCACAACGATCCGGAGGCAAAAGCAGTATATCTTGGCATGACCTTAAAGCATACAAGAGCGCATATGATCCGCAGTACGATGGAAGGGATCGTATACAGCATGAAAGAGTCGATGGCAATCCTGGAGTCTCTTGGAATCAGGGCGGACCGTGTGATCGCATCCGGCGGAGGGGCAAAAAGTCCGCTGCTTCGTCAGATTCAGGCAGATATGTACAACTGCCCGGTCTATACAAACAGGGAAAAGGAACAGGCTTCGCTGGGAGCGGCGATATCTGCGGCGGTCGTGTGCGGATATTTTAAAGATTATGAAGAGGCATGCGAAAGCATGGTGAGGTTGAACGCAGAGGTTACAGAGCCTGATTTGGAGCATGTAAAAATCTACAATGAGGAATTCCTTCGTTTTAAAGAGATATATAAAGCGAATAGAAAGATATTTTAAAAGCAGGAAGTGTGTGAAGAGAGCGGAGAGGAATCCGCTCTCTTTGCATGAGGGGAGATATTTTTACCCAATAGAACAAGAAATGTCACGTTTATTTGCTTTGGTGGCTTATACTTTATAGAAACATATATTATCCGGTATGCATTACACAAGCAAAAAAGGAGAAAGTTGAGATGATAGATATATATCTGTGTGAAGATGAGCTGTCTCAGTTGAATTATTTTACAAGAATTATTGGAGCGTTCTTAAAGGAAAATCATATACTGGCAGAGATTGTATCGGCAAGAAATAATCCACTTTTTACAATCAATGATTATATAAAGAAAGAGGGAAATACAGCGCTGTTTTTCCTTGATGTTGAACTCAGGGGATATGTTATGGACGGTTTTGGTCTGGCCAGAATGGAGAGTATATTTGGTAAGATAGAACTCTTGCGGATGAAAAAGCAGAATAATATATCAATTTCTACAGGCAGCAGGATGATGGAAGTCAATAAGGAAGATATCTTATTCATACAAGCGGTCAAAGGAAGTCATCAGATAGAAATATATTTGGCTTACAGAAAGCTTACGCTTCGGCAATCTTTAAAAAATATTAGTGAGCATCTTGATGAAAAGTTTATCTTTATCAGTAAATCCTGTATTGTCCAAAAAAAGAAGATCAGGGAGATAGATAAAAAAGAGAGGAAGATTTTGTTGGAAGGTGGTTATGAGTTGGATGTACTGTACCGCGAGATTAAGAAGGTGTGCAGTTTGATGCGGGCTGCGGATGAGTATGGTTTAATTGTACAGTAGGGAGGAAATAGGGATGAGGCTTATCATATCATGTATATTTGCAGCTGCGGTAGTTGTTATTGCAACTACAATACTGATGCCTAAAAAACTGAATCGCCGGAAGACTGCAATAATGGGAGCATATGTATTTGGAGCGGCGCTTACGGGACATATCTGTGTTATTACGCCGGTGCTTCGGTATGGGATATTTGCAAATATAAGTCTATATACAATTATTTTTCTTATTACAATATCATTGGGAGAAAGGGCAGGGTACAGCGCAAAAGGGCTAGAATGTAACTGTGCTTTGTTTACGGTCTGTATGTTGGCGAGCAGCTGATTGTGCATAAGAGCGGTATGAAATAAGGATGAAATAAAACTATTAAGAAAAATTGTTTTACATGTCACGTTTTGCAAAGTAGCAGGATTATATATAGTAAAGAGCAAAACGTAAGAGAAGACGTGAGACAGAAGGAGGCAGCTATGAGTGAAAAACCATTTATTCATCTATTTAAAACTTCAATAGGATTTTACTTTTTTGATGTGAATACGGATTCAATTATAAAAGTGTCGAAAGAGACCTATGATAAGTTGAAGAATTATTCTGAAAATGAAAATGATGAGAATGTAAAAAGACTAAAAGACCGTGGATTGTTACGGCCCAATAAGGAGAGAATTGTAAAACATCCTGAGACAGATTATCTGACTTATTATTTTGAGACTAATCTGAATTCGCTGCTTCTTCAGGTAACTCAGAATTGTAATCAAAGGTGTAGTTATTGTACGTATTCTGGAGGATATAATAATAGAGTTCACTGCAATAAAAAAATGAGTTTTGAGACTGCAAAAAAGGGAATAGACATGATTTTACAGCATTCAAAAGATTCAGAAGAGCTGTATCTGGGATTTTATGGAGGCGAACCATTATTAGAAAAGAAACTGATAGAGCGGTGTATTGAATATATTGAGAACAATGTAGAAGGAAAAAAGATACATTATAATATGACGACGAATGCCACATTATTAACAGATGATGTAATGGAGCTGTTGGTAAATCATAAAGTTGCGCTGTTAGTTAGCTTAGATGGACCTTCTGATATACATAATAGAAACAGAGGATTTGCAAATGGTGAAGGAGATCCTCATTCTATTATCATAAAAAATCTAAAAAGATTTAAACAAAAATATTCGGGCTATTTTAATGAATATGTATCCTTTAATACCGTTTTTAACGGTATGGACAGTTATACAAGTATAGATTCATATTTTACAGACAACGATTTGTTCCAAGAAAATACATTTATGTCTACACTTATATCTGACAATTATTCTAAAAAAGAGAATGAAATTAGTGATACATTTATTGAAGAAGGAAAATATGCTTCATTTTTACAATGGCTCGCCTATTTAGGAAGGTTAAAGGATTTTAAATCTAAAATTTTAGAAACGAGATTTGAACGGATCAATACATTGCGAAAGGATAAACAGTATGGAGACCAGATAGAGTTGCCGTATTGTTCGCATCATAATGGTAATTGTATTCCGGGAATGCATAAAATATTTATGAATGTGACAGGCGATTTTTATCCATGTGAAAAGGTAAGTGAATGTTCTAAAGCTTGTAAAATTGGGAGTATAGACAGTGGATTTGACATGAATAAAATACAGAAATTATTAAATATTGAGCTGCTTACAAAACAGGAATGTCATGAATGTTGGGCATATGAATATTGCATGATGTGTCTGCTTGAAGCAGACGATATTGAACAATTGTCTAAAAAACGGATATTGGAGAGGTGTCAGGATATACGCTCGGAAATTGAGAGCATGTTTAAGGACTATTGTTTATGTAGAGAATTAGAAGAAAGGAAAAAACAGGTTATGATGTAGCTGCAGGAATTTTATAGTGTGGTTTATTTGTAATCCTGAAGATGAGATTAATATGAAAAAAACAGTTTTAATTTACCCTTTTACACATGAGTATACATTATTTATAAAAAAAGCAGCCTTATTAGATAATATTGAAAAGATTATTCCAGTAAGTCCTAAAGGTTGGGGATATGAAGGCGAAAAAGTGCCTTTTAGAGACAGTTACTTACATGTATCCACGGACTATGAATTAAATTGCGAATTATGCGATGAAGTATGGTTCATCAACACATGTATTGAAATTGATGAGAAAAAAATGATTTTACCCAAAATCTTGTTTGCACAGAAATACA
>CATLEM010000045.1 GCA_949916155.1 uncultured Dorea sp. | reverse complement strand
CTTCTCCATAATCTATAGAATATTGTACTGTTTCTGACAGTAAAAGTCAAATTATGATGCATTCTAGTAAAAAGACTGTTATAATTGACAAGGAAGGAGTTACCATTATGATCATTTTTAATCTGAAAACAAAAAACTGCATGCAGCATCTTCTCTTAAAACCGACTTTTGATTCTTTCTCCTTCATTGAGGGGGAGATCACAACTTTTAATACATTCCGCATTGACGGATTTATCCACAAAAAATTTTACGAGGACGCTCCGCAGAAGGAATATTCGTCGTGGGGAGATTTGAGAGAATTCTGTTTCCAGATCATCCGCGGAAAGAGGACACCTCTTAATTTCCGCTTCATCTTATCGCTTCCGAAGGAAGATTTTCAGGAATTTCTGACAAAACAGGAGATATCTTTTCTCACCCCCTCAGACATACAAGGGCTTTATCTGAATTTCCGATACGACGGGACAGACCTCAAATGCGTGACAGGCATATCTCTCAATACATTTACCATGGATAAGACACTGGAAGATGTATGGGATTCCTTTGCAAAAGATTTTTTCCTGAAACAGGACATCGAATTAAAATAAGGACAGACATTCCCATGTCTGCCCTTACAGGCTTATCTTAAGATGAACTCTAGTCTTCCTTATATACCCACAGTGATTTGATCTGGCCTTTGATCTTCGAATACTTCCACTGTTTTTCGCTGTTCTTCCGGCTGAAAGGATCATTCACTTTTACTTTTCCGTTCTTATACTTAGTCAGAACGATGAAATGTCCTTTCTCCGTAAAATCACCCGGTCCCATACTGCAGATGACCGGATGCCCGGCTTTGAGCTCCCTTGCCACAAATTCTTCGGAAGTATTTCCGCCGGTACAGCTTATCCCCCAATACTCTGCCCCTTTGCTCATCAGCTCCCAGTAAGTATTGTTATTCTCGTCAATATAACCATTCCTCTCGCTGTATCTGGCAACTGTTACAGGTGTCACTGTGGCGTCTCCTGTCAATCCGGAGATCACCATCGACAGAGCCGTCGGTCCGCAGCCGCAGCTTGCGATATATCCTGTGCCGTAGGCTGCATGCCCCCACCGCTCGTCCCACTGGAGAAGCTGCGGGATCTCACCTTTTTTCAGATCATCACTCACAACCTTCGCAGGCACAATATTTTTATTTTCTACAAAATGTTCCACAAAATCTATCGTCTCTTTATTCTTTTTAAGAAGCGCCGTAATATCCTCCGGATATCCTGACTGTCTCGCCTCTTCTCTTACCCGCTTTATCCGCTCCTTGAGCGTCTCATTATCTGATGCAGTGCCGATCTCGGCTTCTTCTATCTTCTTCGCCGCGTCATCAGATACCTGTTCCTTCGTCTGCGCCGCTTTGCCGGCCGCCTTCTTTTTCTCTGCTGCTTTCGAATTATATGTGATTACAAGGGCAACCAGTAATACAGCCAGTACACCGCACAGATAAAGCTGTCTCTTCACCTGCTGCCTTCTTTTCCGGTTCCTTATTCTCTGGCGTTCTCTGGGTGTAATATGTTCTCTCATATCATCTTCCTCTCCTGCTCGCAGATTATTATACAATATACCTTTCTTGAATACAACTTATAAAACTTATAATATTCTTAATTTTTTCGCAATTTTTCTGCGCCTTATCCCAATGTCCGAGCCCATTTTCTTGCCATTTATCTCTCTGTGTGCTATATTCTTGATGTAAACATTTTTGGGAGGCGTTAAATATTATGGTAAATACATGGGATATTACAATTCCGCAGCTTACAGGAAAAGAGAAGCGAAAGGCATATATCTATCTTCCGGAAAGCTACATACACGAAGATACAGAACGGTATCCTGTTCTTTATATGTTCGACGGACACAATGTGTTTTTTGATTCCCATGCCACCTACGGCAAATGCTGGGGCATGGCAGAATATATGGACTGCACGGAGACTCCGCTGATCATCGTTGCCATAGAATGTAACCACAGCCCGGATTTCGGGAGACTTAAAGAATATTCCCCTTTCGATTTCTCCGATCCCCAGTTCGGCAGGATCACCGGAAAGGGCAAGATCACGATGGACTGGTTTGTCAATACACTGAAACCGTACATCGACGAGAGATACCGCACCCTGGCAGACAGGCCGCACACCTTTATCGCCGGGAGCTCCATGGGCGGTCTCATGAGCCTTTATGCAGTCCTTAAGTATAATCACATTTTTTCAGGAGCGGGTGTCCTCTCACCCTCACTGTGGACGGATCCCCACAAGATAGAGATGCTGATCAGGACTGCTCCGGTCAGAAAAGATACGGTTATCTATATGGATTACGGAGAGGAAGAATTTTGCTCCCACCCCGGCATGAAGAAACTCTTTAACCGGACGGTGAGCCTTTTGTCTGACCGCCCTGTCCTTCTGACCAGCCGGATCGTTCCCGGAGGAACCCACTGTGAGGCAAGCTGGGAAAGACAGCTTCCGTTTCTCATCCACACACTTATGTACTCAATATAAAGAAAGGTGATAATATGAAAACAGAATATTTAAAGGAATACAGTCCTGCGCTGGGGCGCGATATGGAATTTAAGATCTACGGACACGCCGGAAGGCCTGTCATATTTATCCCCTGTCAGGACGGACGTTTTTACGACTTTGAAAATTTTAAGATGACAGACGCCTGGGCGCCGTGGATCGATTCCGGCCAGGTTACCGTCTTTTCTATAGACACTTTGGACAAGGAGACCTGGTCTAACAAATGGGATGATCCCCGCAGGCGCATCTGCCGCTATGAAGACTGGATCCGTCACATCACGGACGAGCTGGTACCTCTCGTGCGCAGCATTACCAATGAACATAACGGATGGGAGGGCTATCCCGGCGTTATAGTGACTGGCTGCAGCTTAGGCGCCACACACGCCGCCAACCTGTTCTTCCGCCGCCCCGACCTGTTTGACGGCCTGCTGGCGCTCAGCGGAATCTACACTGCAGAATACGGATTTGATTACTATATGGACGGGCTTGTCTACAACAACTCCCCGCTGCATTTTCTTCCGAATATGCCAAAGGATCACCCGTATATCGATCTGTATAATAAGAAAAAAGCAATCATCTGCGTCGGGCTCGGTCCGTGGGAGGCGCCGGATTCCACAAGACAGCTCCACCATATCCTGATGGACAAAGGGATCAACGCTTGGGTGGATTACTGGGGATATGACTGTTCACATGATTGGTGCTGGTGGTATAAGCAGGTAGATTATTTTGTACCCTACCTTCTTGGCTTAAAATAATAAACACAAAGGAGAATCCCTAATGAAAAACTTTATCTTTATATCCCCTAACTTTCCTACGAACTACTGGATGTTCTGCAGAGAGCTTAAAAATAACGGCATGAATGTACTCGGCATCGGCGACCAGCCTTACAATGAACTGTCCGATGACCTGAAGCAGAGCCTTAACGAATACTACAAAGTAAATAATCTGGAAAATTATGATGAGGTATACCGAAGCGTCGCTTTCCTTATCTTTAAGCACGGTAAGATTGACTGGTTGGAGTCCAACAATGAATACTGGCTGGAACGGGATGCAAAGCTCCGTACCGAATTTCATATTACTACTGGTTTTAACGAAAATGACATCCCGCGGATCAAATACAAGTCCAGAATGAAGGAATATTATAAAAAAGCCGGGATTCCCACTGCCCGGTACTGTCTGCCGGACACTCTCGATGACTGCAAATCCTTCATCAGCGAAGTGGGCTATCCTGTTGTGGCAAAGCCGGATAACGGCGTGGGCGCAAGCCACACCTATAAGCTGAGCAATGATACAGAACTTGAGACTTTCTTCATGAGAAAGCTTCCCGGCATCTCCTATATCATGGAAGAATTTATTGACGCAGAGGTTAATTCCTATGATGCTGTCATCGATTCCAACGGAAAGCCCATGTTCGAGACCGGAAATGTCACCCCTGATTCTATCATGGACATTGTCAACAACAACGATAATTCCATCTATCATATCGTCAAGAATCTTTCCGATGATGTGAAGAAGGCAGGACGGGCGACGGCAGAAAGCTTCGGCGTAAAAAGCCGGTTTGTGCATTTTGAATTTTTCCGGCTGTTAAAGTCTCACAAGGGCCTCGGGAAAAAAGGCGATATCGTCGCTCTCGAGGTGAATATGAGGCCCTGCGGCGGCTTTACACCGGATATGATCAATTACGGACACAACACCAACGTATACAAGATCTGGGCGGATATGATCTCCTATGACCGTTCCACCATGCCGAAAGGAAAAGATGAATACTGCGCCTATGCCGGCAGGCGGGACGGCAAAAAGTTCATATTAAGCCACGAAGAGATCATGGAAAAGTATCGTGACAACATTAAGATGGCAGACCGTATCCCGGATGTGCTGGCAGGTGCTATGGGAAATCAGATGTATGTCGCAACATTCCCCTCCAGGGCGAAGATGAATGCATTTTATGACGACGTATTAAAATGCGAAGATGACAGCACCTTCTGATTTCATGATATGCCGGTTAAATCCGTCCATGCCGCGCACATAAGACAGGAAAACATCCCTCCGGGGCTTTCCGTCGGGATGTTTTCTATACTACAGATTATCCGAATCCAGTATGATGGTAAACGGTCCGTCGTTGACAAGACTCACCTTCATATCCGCACCAAACTGTCCTCTCTCCACTACGGACACCTGTTCTTTACATTTTCCGATAATATACTCATACATATCAGATGCCATATCCGGCGCACCCGCTTCGATAAAACTCGGGCGGTTTCCTTTCCTGCAGTTGGCATAAAGGGTAAACTGTGAGATCAAAAGAAGCTCTCCGCCCACGCTGTCCAACGACAGGTTTGTCTTCCCGTTCTCATCCTCAAAGATCCGAAGCCCCAGCATCTTTTTCACCATCTTATCGGCTGTCTCCTTCGTATCGGTATCACAGACACCGATCAGCACCATAAATCCCCTGCCGATCTTCCCGAGTATTCTTCCGTCTACCCTGACTTCACTTTCTGACACCCTCTGAATCACAAATCTCATAATTAATTTTCATCTGCCTTTCTTTCATATCTTTCCGAAATGTTACCCTTCTGCCCCTTATGCCTTCTCTCCGGCAGCTGCGCAAGTATGATCGCCGCAAACATCAATACACACCCCGACGCCTCGCGCACGGACAGGCGCTGTCCCAGTATAACCCAGCCTGACAGGACAGAAAAGCAGGACTCAAGACTTAAGATCAGCGACGCGATGGCAGGATTCACCCCTTTCTGCCCCACAATCTGCAAAGTATACGCCACACCGCTTGAAAGCACTCCGGCATACAGAATCGGCGCCCAGCTCTTTATCACTGCTGCTATCTGCGGAGTCTCCAGCACAAACATCGGGACCAGAGACAGCACTCCGCTCACAAAAAACTGGATACAGGACATCTTCACCCCGTCAACCTTCGGTGAAAAGTAATCTATGACCAGGATGTGCATCGTGAATACAAGGGCACAGATAAATACTAGTACGTCTCCTTTTCCTACTGTGAATTTTTCCGTGATACACAAAAGATACAATCCTGCTAGAGAGAGCACTGCGGCCGCCCATACCTTTCCGCCGGTCTTTTTATGTAAAAATATCCCACATACCGGAACGATGATGATATAACAGGCTGTGATAAAACCAGCCTTTCCAACCGTCGTATACTGAAGCCCCACCTGCTGAAGGCTGCTGGCAGCAAATAATACTACCCCGCAGGCGATACCGCCTGTTATAAGCTCCTTTCGCTTATCCCTGCTCTGATCCCCGAACTCTGTTCTGTCACGTTTCTTAAGCTTCTCCTGCGCTTCTTTTGTCTGCTCTTTCTTTCCCAGCCTGTCCAAAAACCAGATACAGGGCAAAAGGGCTGCCGCCCCCACAAAATTCCGCACCCCATTAAAAGTAAACGGTCCGAGATAATCCATCCCCACACTCTGGGCCACAAAAGCCGTCCCCCAGATAAAGGCAGCAAGCATAAGCATCATAGCATTTTTCAGTCTCATTTCCTGTCTCCTCATTTGTTCACTAATTAAAACAGTATATCATATTTTTCTTTGTCATGGTAGAATAAATGTGCATACATCTGATTATTTTGCGCAACAATATTCCTAAAGAGGTTCTTATGACAAAATATATCCGTTTTCTTTTTTTCTGCGGTATCCTTATGCTCCTGAGCGAAATATGGAAGCAGTACTGCATTACATTTATCATAAATGAACATTGTTATAATTGGTGGTATTTTCCTTTCCAGCTATGCAGTATTCCCATGTATATGTGTCTGCTGCTCCCTTTTGTCCCTGAAACTATCCAAAGGATCTTTTTAACATTTCTCATGACCTTCGGACTGATGGCAGGAATCTTCACCTTTTTTGACACGAGCGGTCTTCACTACCCGTACGCGCCGCTGACCGTCCACTCCTACGCCTGGCACGTGCTGCTTATCGTTATCGGAATCATAACCGGGATTTGCAGGGGCAAAAAAAACACCGCCGGAGAATTTTCCGGCAGCGCTGTATGTTACTTGGCCTGCTGCGTGATTGCCACAGTATTGAATATCGTCTTTCATCCCTATGGAAATATCAATATGTTCTACATCAGTCCCTACTATACCATGGGGCAGAAAGTATTCAAGGACATCGCTGTATTTACCGGGAACACTGCAGGTATATTCATCTATATCGGCGCAAATATCGCCGGAGCTTACCTGATCTGTCTGATCTGGAACAGAGCCTTCAGGCAGGATTCTTGACTACATTTTCGAGATCAGGAAAAACTTCACGATATTTTTTATATAATCCACCAGCTCGTCAGCCATCTCTTCCGCCTCTGACATCCGGATATGTCCCGGTGTCCTGCAGCCGTTCTCCCGGAACTTAAACTGCCGGATCTTATCATCGGAAAGATCCCGGCATACCTCGCCTATAGCATCGTCCCAACTCTTATCATGCATCATCACCGACGTCATCAGAAGAATGACCGCTGACGGATATCTTGTTCTCAGCTTCTGCACAAATTCCCCATACCTTTTTTTCCAACGCCGCGCCGTCTCCCCGTCAGGGTTCTCTTTCATAAAGTCTGTCGGATAACTGTCATTCTGCCCCACTGCCACAATGACCAGATCAGGCGTATACTGACTAAAATCCCACTCCTTAACCGGTCCGAACCCGGGACGGTATCTCAGCTTATCCCATATATCTTCCATCCCCGGGTAATCCGGCTCCACATAACCGCTCCCGTTAAGAAGAGGGATTCCGCCCTGGGATATATTGTGAAGCTTAGCGCCGAGCCTTCTTGCCGCCATCCACACATAAGAATACCAGCTGTTTGAGTATTCACCCTGATGCTTCGGATCATCTCTTCCTGCGTACTCTTCTGCCTCTGATACCTCTCCGGCACATATGGAATCCCCGTAGACTTCTATCTTTTTCCGAAATCTGTCCGGCAGTACCAAAAGACTGCTTTCTTCGGAAAGCTCCATCCCGAGAAGCTTCATCTCGTGACAGGCATCCTGCCTTTTGAAAAATAAAATCCTGTGTTCCCCCTCCTGCCCGTCGTCAACAAGCACAAGTTTTGTCTCTTTCTCCGGATTCAAGAGCCATTTTTTCTGCACCCCGTCTACTACAGCACCCGCATAGTTATCCCCGTAGAGACGCCGGTTCTCCACTGTCAGGACCACTTTTCTCCCCCAAAAACAAAACTCCAGCGAGGTGGACGGAAATATAAATACAGGAAGCCCATCCTCCCAGTCGATCCGTCCGCAGTAATCCAGTCTTTTATCCTTCAGATCAATATTCATTTTTTCTTTACCTTTCCCATAAACCCTGTCCAGGTTCCGTTTACACAGTGGATGCGATAAGCTCCATCTCTCCTGTAAGCTCCACATTGCCATAGCCTGCAGGCAGGATAAAATGGTCTCCTTTTTTAATCACACGTCCGTTAACGATCCCGCATCCGTCGATCACGCTTACATTCATAAACGGATAAATCTGCTCAAAACGCATCATACCGTCAAGATTCATCTTATATACCTTGTAGTAATCACAGGCTATAAGTTTTACCCACTGATTCTTCGGAATCTCTTTTACATTTTTTACACTGTCCGCAGCCGGTCTGGCAGGAACCTCGATCACATCGATACTCTTTTTCACATGGAGCTCTCTCGGCTTTCCGTCTCTGAGACGTCCGTAATCGTAAACCCGGTAAGTAATATCGCTGTTCTGCTGTGTCTCTAAGATCATACAGCCGCTTGTGATAGCATGGACAGTCCCCGGATCGATCTGGATAAAATCACCTTTCCGGATAGGTATCCTCCGGATAAATTCATCCCATCTTCCCTCAGAGATCATACTCTCAAGCTCCGCGCGCGTCTTCGCGTTATGTCCGACGACAAGTTCTGCGTCCTCCCCGCAGTCGATGATATACCAGCACTCTGTCTTTCCAAGAGATCCGTTTTCATGCTCTCTGGCATAGACATCATCCGGATGCACCTGTATGCTTAAGTTCTCCTTCGCGTCGATCACCTTCACTAACAGCGGGAATCGGTCTTCATCAAGATCACCGAACAGATACCGCTCCTTTTCCCAAAGCTCGGAAAGCGTCTTTCCCACAAAACGGCTGTCGTCCACTCCGTCATCCCCGTTGGGATGGGCGGATATTCCCCAGCACTCTCCCACTTCGTTTCCCGGAAGCTGGTAACCAAAATCTGTACCCAGGCGGCTGCCGCCCCACACCATTTCTTTGAGCACCGGATTTAAAAACAGGATCGGTCTTGGCTTCCGGTTGATACTTAAGTTTCCGCCGTTTTTCTCCATCACCTGCTGATACCAGTAAGCAGAATCCTTCACCGTCCTCTTCCGGTTGCCGAAATCTACATATACGATACCAAAACGTTCATTATAGCCCCGTTCCCACTCGAAGTTATCTAAAAATGTCCACAGAAAATATCCTTTGATGTCAATCCCTTCGTCATATGCTCTCTGCAGCTGGCTGATATGCGCATCCAAATAATTGATTCTGTTCTGATCATGAACACGGCCGTCTTCCGCCGCTTCATCAAGCGCCGACATCCCGTTTTCCGTGATAAGCACCGGTTTCTTATATCTCTCATAGAGGAACTTACAGCCCCAGTACATGCACTCCGGCATGATGGACCACCCTACCGCCGTCTTCGGCGCCCCGGGCTTTCGCTCTAAAATCTTCGGTTCCCCTTTTTCATCTGCACTGACTGCATAGCCATTATATATGCTTTGACCGATAAAATCAACCGGCTGACTGATAAGTTCCATATCTTCTTTCGAGAATTTCGGCAAAAATGCGGCAAATTTCTTAAGTCCCTCCTCCGGATACTTGCCCAAAAGAACAGGATCCAAATACCAGGACAGATTCCATGCCCAGTTATCCATTTCCTCGTAAAACCCAAAATAAGCCTTTCTGGCCGCCTCAATATCTTCTTGCTTTTCCGTACAGGGAACCGGCACGCCGTAAGTCGGCGCTATTCCAATCTTCACCGGTTTCTTCGCGTATCTTCTCAGAGCCCTGACCGCCTGACCGTGACCTTTCAAGATATTGTGCACCATCTGGAAGGACAACGGCAGCGGAAGCTTATACCCAGGAGCATGCGTACCGCGCACATGCCCAAAATTACAGAAACACTGCGGCTCATCTATCGTAATAAAATATTCGCACAGATCCGAAAAATTCTCGGCAATCACCTTCGCATACTCACCGAACCATTCCGGAGACTGAGAAGATACCCACCCGCCCTGCTCCTGGAGGCTCTGGGGATACTCCCAATGAAAGAGAGTAATATAAGGAGTAATCCCCTTCTCTCTCATCAGCCCGATCATGTCCCGATACATCCGGATTGCATTTTCATTGACCTTTCCGGTTCCCTCCGGCATGATCCGGCTCCAGTTCAAAGAAAAACGGTAATGCCTGATCCCCATATACTTCATCAGGGAAATATCTTCTTTATATTTATGGACAAAATCACAGCTTACTTCTGCATCCGCTCCGTCTGCGATCCGTCCTTTCTCCTTCACAAAACGGTCCCAGATACACTCGCCCGCTCCTTCTGTCTTATCCTTTCCCTCTATCTGATAGGCGCTGCTGGCAACGCCCCATATAAAATCATTCCGAAACATCTCACCTCTCCTGTCTCAAAGAAACAATCTGTTGTTTAACGGCGTCCTTCCTCTGTATCCGCCGCTCTTACCACGCTGTGCTCCTTAATGTAATCCACAATCTCATCCAGCGTGGTAAATGCAAGTCCCACATAACTGTCCGCCGCACCGTAGTAGATCGCGATCTTTCCGCTCTCGCTGTCATGGATCGTCGCGCACGGGAAGCAGACATTCGGCACAAATCCCCGCTCCTCATACCACTCCTCCGGCGTCAGCAGGAAATTCTCACAGCGGTATTTCACCCTGGAAGGCTCGTCAATGTCGAGGATCGCGCCGCCGATGGAATATACATAGCCGTTGCAGGTACTTGTAACGCCGTGATAGAAAAGAAGCCAGCCTTCGCTTGTCTCAACAGGCGCGGCGCCGCCGCAGATCTTCACCGCCTGCCACCACTCCGGATTCTTACCCATAATATGGCGGTGCTTTCCCCAATATACGAGGTCGGGGCTCTCGCTGATAAAGATATCTCCAAACGGCGTATGCCCGCTGTCAGAAGGCCTTGACAGCATCATAAAATTCCCGTTCACCTTTCTCGGGAACAGCACCGCATTGCGGTTAAACGGAAGGAAAGGATTCTCAAGTCTTGTGAACGTCTTAAAGTCCGTAGTTTTTGCCATTCCGATAGCCGCCCCGTAAAAATCCTGGCACCAGATAATATAGTAGGTATCCTCCACCTTCACAAGCCTTGGATCGTAAGCATATGCCGGCATAAAGCTCTCTCCGTTCTCATCGACAAAAGGGATCTTATCCTTCTCAAAATCCCAGCGGATCCCATCTTCGCTTCTTCCAAGATAAATATACGGGATCCCGTTCACCTGCTCTCCCCGGAATACGCCGATAAAGCCGTCTTCATAAGGCATAACCGCACTGTTGAAAATCCTTGCGACCCCTGGGGCCGGATTGCGGCCGATAATCGGGTTCTCTGTATAACGCCACACCGGGGCACCATTTAAGTTTTCGGGTTTCTCCTGCCACGGTACATTAGGTACGGCGGGGCTGATCATTTTATATTTACTCATTGTTTTATCCTCCTTGGGGTTATTTGTAATATATGGTTTTGATGATAGGACGCGGTTCTGCGGGGACATATATCCTTCACAACCGGGGACAACACTCCGGCAAACTAACTGCCAACTCCGGCTAAGCCGTTCGGGAACGCCCTCACGGCTAAGTCTGCATAGGCAGTGGATTTTGCCTATGCTAAATACGTCCCCAACTGCTTGTTCAGGACATATGCCCCCGCAGAACCGCTGTGTACTGGCATGCGTATATATTCCGGCTGAACTTGTGCAGGATGCAGATAATCAGGGCAGCATCCATTAAAATGTCAGGGGAGAGCGCCGGGCGTCCCCCCTCCCAAGCACCTTAAGATTTTCTCGGATCATCCTGCATCTCTGCGCTACGCACTCTACGGAGCGTCCGGGGTCTTCTGGAGTATTGAACACGTAATCCACCAGTTTATCTATCGTTGTTGACGCTACGTGCATTCTTGTATCGCTTGCCGCATAGTAGATATACACCTCTCCATTCCCTTTTGCGATCGCTCCGTTGGTGAACACTACATTTGACACATCTCCGACTCTCTCCCAGTCTCTTGGTCCGATCAGCATACCGGACGGCTCTGCGATGACTTTTGCCGGATCATCAAGCGCTGTTGCGAACGCGTAGATGACATAGCGGAGTCCCGCGGCCGTGTTTCTGACGCCGTGGGCGATATGTATCCACCCTTTATCCGTCTTTATCGGTACCGCGCCCGCACCGTTTTTCGCTTCGGTGATCGTGTGATATTTCCGTTTGCTCGTGATGCGCTCTTCGTCAATGACCGCGTGTTCAATATCCCCGCACAGTCCGAAACCGATACCGCCGCCAGAGCCGGTGTCGATAAAATCATCCATCGGTCTTGTGTAAAAGGCGTACTTTCCGTCAACAAATTCCGGGTGCAGCACTACGTTCCTCTGCTGGGGGGAATTTAATGTCTTTAAGTTATCAAGCCTTTCCCAGTGTTTTAAATCTTTCGTACGCACAATTCCTGCCGCCGCCACTGCCGCAGACAGGTCATTTACGGTTGTATCCTTGCTCTCGGAACAGAATACGCCGTAGATATAGCCGTCCTCATGCTTTGTCAGACGCATATCATATACATTGGTCTCCTCCGGACATACATCGTCGAGAAGGATCGGATAATCCCAAAATCTGAATCCCGAGATACCGTCGTCGCTTTCCGCCACTCCGAAGAAGGATTTGCGGTCGTTTCCTTCTATGCGGGCGATAAGGTAATATTTCCCGTTAAGCTCGATTGCGCCTGCGTTCATGACTGCATTTACTCCGAGACGCTCCATAAAATACGGATTAGTCTCAGCATTTAAGTCATAGCGCCAGGTGAGCGGAATATGCTCCCTTGTCAGCACCGGATATTTATAGCGGTCGTAGATTCCGTTATAAAAGTCTGTTTTTTCGTTCTTCCTGTTAAAAAGCTCTTCCTGTTTTTTTAATTCCGTGTAATATCTCTCATGCAGCATCAGATGTCCCTCCTTATTACTTCCATGCACATTCTTCCATTGTGGTACGGGCATTTCCACGGTTCCACAATCGGTTTATCTTCATATGGCCTGCCTTCTTTATCGAGAAGCCAGTACCATTCTGAACCTTCCCTTGTATCGATCAGATAATTCTTAATATACTGCCAGATATCTCCGGCGGCTTTTAAGTATTCCGATCTTTCCTTATCTTTCTGATAGCCGTTCAGGAATCCAACAATTGCTTCGGCCTGCACCCACCATATACGGTCTGTATCCACAACGCCTCTCTCACACTCATTCGCAAGAGAATGGTTTTGATATGCCGTCTCATAGACCTGCTTTGTAAGATCCTCTGTGACCGGCGTCATCTTTGCCTCATACACCGGATCTGCCAGAGTCTCCACTCCTCTGTCAACCAACCATGCCGTCTCGATATCATGTCCGTAGGAATGAAGGTCGATCAGTGTATTGTAAGCAGAATCAAAAAATACCTCCTGCCTGTGAAGCTTGGGATTGTAGATCTTTTCCGCTATGGTATCCATCATCCACTCCAGACGTTTTTTTACCTCCGGCTTTCTCGTCACCCGGTAAAACTCTGTATACGCTTCAAATACATGAAGCAGTGTATTCATCGTCCGGTCGGCAACCACTCCGTTTTCTGATAATTTATCATTTTTCACAGGAGCGAATCTCCGGTCAAAGGCTTCCAGATATCCGCCTTCATCCCGGCATCTTTCTTCGATCAGCTCAAAAAGTTCTTCCGCCAGCTTAATGCTCTCTTCATCCTTTGACGCGTCATAATAGGCTGACAGCGCATAGATGGCAAATGCCTGGTTATACGTATGCTTTGTCGTATCCTCCGGCGTCCCGTCATATCTTACCGACCAGAACACGCCGCCGTATTCTTTATCCAGACAATATTGTTTCATAAATTCATAGCCGTGCTTTGCCTCCGAAAGCAGGCTTTCGTCCCCTAAAGTCAGATATGCATTGGCAAAAAACCAGGTGATACGGCTGTTTAAGATACAGCCCTTTACTGCCTGCTTATCCACTTTGCGGTCATATCCCATGTAGCCGTAGTAGCCGCCGTAAGTGTCATCCCTTAAGGACTTCCAGAAAGGAATGATATTGCTTTGCAAATGTTCCCTGATCTCCATTGTTAATTCTTTCATTCTTGATTTTACTCCTTTTAGAATTACCTATTTTTGATTAATTAACCTCGTTATAATTAAGTTAAATTTTACTTAATTTTCATGTATCTGATTATATCATTTAATTGTCATTTTGTCTTGTAAAAAATTTATTTTTTTGCTGAATTACACATTTTTGTTAATTATTACCGAATTTAATCAATTTCATTTGTTATAATTACCTAATATTACATTTTTTATTATTTATTTATTAATATAAATTAATTTATTTTAGCCAATTATGAAAGAAGCAAAAAAATGCTGCTTACCACAGACTGGACAATCCATGAAATAAGCAGCAAAGCCGGTTACGGCAATGTCAATCACTTTATTAATGTTTTCAAAAAAGATGCCGGACTCACTCCCGGGAGGACCAGACAAAAGGCACCGGAGGGCCGATTCGTCTCGCACTGTCCCTCTCGATCAGTTTCCCGGAAAACATGGACATTACCGGCGCATATTCTGTATTCCTGCATTTTCGGAAAATAATATGCACTGCACGGTCAGCCATTTTTTTCACATCCGTCTCATAAGTAGTTATGCCGCTCCCCGCAAAAGGTCCCGCTGCATAATTGTCGAACCCTACTACTGATATATCCCCCGGAACACTGTATCCCGCCGCCGACAGCTTTTGGATCAGAAATCCTGCCGACAGATCGCAGTTGCAGAAAAAAGCAGTCGGCATTTCTTCAGGAAGCACAAAGCGCAGACTGATGTCAATCTTTCCGTTCTCAGGATCACGGTCGTCGATCATCCAGTCCTCCCGCCACTTAACGCCGTGTTCCATCAGTGACTTCAGATACCCGAAATACCGGTCGTCGATACTGCTCGTCTCAAGCCTGGTCCCCACAAAAGCTATCTTTTCATGACCAAGCTCAAACAGGTAGTTCGTCATACGGTATCCGCCCATCAGATTGTTGGAGACAACACACTCACAGCCCTCCCATCCGTTCGTCGTATCCAGATTAAGCATAGGGATACCGCCGTTTTCGATGAGATACTCTGCATACTGCGGCCGGAAAGCACCGAGAATGATAAGCCCGTCCGCCTTCTTTTCTGTCAGAACTTTCGGAAATTCCTTACGGTATTCTGTATCATGGGAGATCACCTCCAGCACAGGAAAACAGCTGCGCTCAATTGCTTTTTTTGATATCTCCTGATACAGCATCCAATAAAAGGACTGGTTTTCCTGCAGATACCGTTCTGCAACGATCACCCCGATCGTATAACTCTCTCCCGCCGTCTTCTTTTCCTCCTGC